>NZ_JADBRW010000415.1:0-15430 GCF_020247025.1 Microcystis sp. M109S1 | reverse complement strand
GCACCACTCCGATTCCATCCCGAACTCGGTTGTGAAACTTCACCGTGGCCAAGATACTTGTCGGGTTGCCGACCGGGACAATAGCTCGATGCCAGGATTATTCTTTCCCACCCCTCAATCCGACAAGATTGGGGGGTTTGGTTTTTAGGAAAAATCAGAGGATTTTAAATCTAAACCTCGCTCAAATATTGTATCTATGGCTAACATTTCTCCGTCGCTAGTCATAAATTTATGATCTTTGGTTGCTTGGATAGTTTGCCCATTTTCTAGGGTGTATTCAAAGACTTCTTGTAAACCTCGCTCGTGCCATTGAGAGATTGGTTGACTATAAACAAAACCATTTTGGTCAACAGTATAAACAGTGCAGTTAATTTCTGCGCTCACAATTTTAGCAATTGGTAATAATCCGTATTCCTCAGTTAAAATTAACGTCTCACCTCCTAGACAATATTCGGCAAAATTTACCATCTGTTCAAAGAGATTTTCAGCGATTCTTTTTTCCACACCATTTTTAGCAGCACCATCGATAAACATCTCCCTTTGTTTCTGCATTTCGGAGGCTTTTTTCTTACCCATTGCCCGACGCAATAGATCCGCTTCTCCTAGGGAATAACCGGCTAAATCCTGCGCCATTTTCATAATCTGTTCTTGATAGACTAAAACTGCGTAGGTTTCCTTAAGAATTGGTTCCAATAAAGGATGATCATAACGAATGGGTTCTCTACCGTGTTTTCTGCCAATAAAGAGAGGAATTAATCCCGCATCTAAAGGACCAGGGCGATAGAGTGCTAAGATTGAAGATATGTCCTCAATACCCGATGGTTTTAACTCTTTAACGATCTGTTTCATCCCCGATGATTCTAACTGGAAAATACCTTCTAAATCCCCTTCTTCTAGTAATCCGTGGGTTTTGATAATATCGGGAGGTAGTTTTTTATGTTCCCCTTTAGCCCGAATTTGCAGGGCTTTTCTTTCATCTAAAGGCAATTGTTCGAGATCGATATCTATACCCTGATTTTGTTTAATTAAATCGGCGGTTTTTTTCAAAGTGGTTAAATTTCTTAACCCTAAAAAGTCCATTTTTAACAATCCCAATGATTCTAAATCCTCCATGAAATATTGGGTAATTACCGCCCCATCATTATTTTTCTGGAGGGGAACCACTTCATCTAAAGGTTGGGAAGAAATGACGACTCCCGCGGCATGAACTCCGAAGGTTTTGTTAGTACCTTCGATACGAATTGCCATATCTAACCAATGACGCACATGGGGTTCCGTATCGTATCTTTCTTTAAATGCTGGTTCGGGAGTTTCATCGGAAATCATCACTTTTAAAGGTGTGGGTTTACCGCGAGAAACGGGAATCATTTTCGCCATTTTATCCGATTCGGCGTAGGGAATATCTAACACCCGCGCCACATCTTTTAAGACAGCTTTTGATGTCATGCGGTTAAAAGTAATGATTTGGGCAACATTAGCCTCCCCGTATTTTTCCGTGACGTATTGGATCATTTCATCCCGTCTCTCGATACAGAAATCCGTATCAATATCAGGCATAGATTTCCGTTCAGGATTGAGAAAACGCTCAAATAATAAACCGTGATGAACGGGATCAATATTGGTTATTTTTAAAGAATATGCTACCAAAGAACCTGCCGCAGAACCGCGTCCTGGACCGACGGGAATATCATGATCTCTAGCATATTTTATATAGTCCCAAACGACGAGAAAATAGGTAGAAAATCCCATTTTCTGTAACATTTTTAATTCGTATTCAAGCCTTTCTTTGTAAACAGGCTCAATCTCGTGACGAGAAGGACATTTTAATCTTTCTAGTAATCCTAACCAAGCAATTTCTTCTACATAACTATCGGCAGTATGTCCCGCAGGAACAGGATAATTAGGGAGTCTCGGTTCATTAAATATGTTATAATGTTCGACTTTTTCTGCTACTTCTAAGGTGTTATTAATCGCTTCTTCAATCACATCTTCGGGCAGATGATCACGGAAAAGTAAACGCATTTCATCAGCAGATTTTAAGTATTCTGTGCCGCTATAACGGAGGCGTTTGTCTTCAGTAATTAACTTGCTAGTTTGAATACAAAGCAAGGCATCGTGTGCCTCTACATCGTAACAGGAAATAAAGTGAGAATCGTTAGTAGCAACTACTTTAATTCCTAATTCTTTAGCAATTTTAACTATTTCTACATTAACAATCCGATCTTCTTTAGAACCATGATCTTGAATTTCTAAGTAAAAATCATCACCAAAAAGTTTTTTATACCATTTAGCAGTTTCCTTAGCCAGTTTCCTGTTATTAGCTAAAATCGCTTGGGGAATCTCTCCACCCAAGCAAGCACTGGTAACTATCAATCCTTCGTGGTATTGTTGGAGTAACTCTTTATTGATACAAGGACGAGCAAAAATGCCTTTACCTTGAATACCTTTCAGATTAGAAATAGTAGTTAATTTAACCAGGTTTTTATAGCCTTGGGTGTTTTTGGCTAAAACAACTTGATGATATTTTCGGTGGCGAAGATTGACTTCAATATCGCCATTGACTACATACATTTCATTGCCAATAATTGGTTTTATTCCCTTATTACGGCAGGTTTTAATTAATTCGATCGCACCATACATGACTCCATGATCGGTTAAAGCGATCGCTGGTTGTCCTAATTCGATCGCTCGATCAATTAGTGCCGGTAATTGGGAAGCACCATCAAGTAAGCTATAATCACTGTGAATATGTAAACCGACAAAAGACATAGTTTTTCAGGAAAAAGTGACAAGGAAAAGGCAAAAAAAACAAGAATTTACTGACTTTTAATTTTCAGCAATTACAGTCTATTTTTAGGGTTGACTGAGAATCCTATAGGGGAAAGAACTTTCTTCTAAATTAAACCATTGTTCTCGCAGTTTCTGGTTATCATTGCTGCCGACGACAGTATCAACAAATTTTTTCCATTCGGGATCGTTTTTGGGTAAAATACAGCCATAAAGTTCGGTGGTAATCGGTTGACGGGGTAGTAGCACAAATTGTCGCGGATCCTGTCCTTGTTTAACGATTTCCCCCAGCAGAAGAATTCCATCACTAACCACTGCTTTTACTTCTCCCCTTTGTAATTTTGCCACTGCTTCACTTCGATCGCTGACAGCTTGCCAATTAGCCAGAGGATAGATATAACGAATAATACTATCGGTGGTGGTGTGGGGAATATAGGCGATCGCAACTGCCGCTAAAGTGTTATTAATATCTATTTTATCAACATTTTCCCTTTTAGTTAAAAATTGCGCTCCTGTCATAAAATAGGGAATAGAAAAATTAACCTTTTCTAGTCTTTCTTCCGTAATTGTTGCCGCATTACAGGATAAATCTACTTGTCCCTGTTCCACTTGCTGAAAACGATTATTAGTCGTCGCTTCTGTAAAGGTTATTGTAATCGGTTTACCTAATTGTTGTTCTAATCGACGTTGGACTAAGCGCATTAATTCCACTCCGTAACCTGTCCATTGTCCCGTTTTCTCATCGATATAACTAAAGGGAGTAGCGTCTTTTCTGGCTGCCGCTTTTAATTCTCCCGTGCGAGCAATTCTTTGTAAAACTGTTTCTGCCAAGGCTGATAAATGTAGGTTATTTATCAGTAAAAGACCTAGAAAAATAAAGCAAAAGTTTTTAGACATATACATATCAAGAAAGCAAGAAGGAGATAGGGAGAAAAAAGCTAACGGCCGATGTGCGATTAGCAAATGCTGCTGTATTTTAACTACGATCCTCGAATAATCCACTCAAACGTTCTACTTCTGTTTGTGCTGTGTACATAGGAGTTCCAGCCAGAATTCCGGTAACATTACGGAAAGGTTGACCGATGTGCATACCTTGATGATCGATCGAAAACTCACGAATATCCTTATCGTGCATAGAACCGCGCATTTTTAAAACAGTGATACCGCGGCGCATTTCTCCATACATTTCCACATAACGCAGCAGAATAATTGAATCAGTAATTGTAGAAATATGTGCTTCTGTAATCGAGGAACCTCCTAATAAAGTGGGAGTGGTGGAAGTAAATAATCCTCCCACCTCTTTTTGCTTAATAAAAGAAGTCAAACCGATAATAAATTCCCGAAATCCTTTCAGATTAGAAACCCTTTCTAAAGCAGATAAACTATCTACTGCCACTCGATTAGGTTGAAACTCCTCGATAATTTCCTTCATCATAATTAGATGATTTTCTAAACCCGTAGTTTCGGGATAACGGCAGACTACCTTTAATTTACCTTCCTTTTCCATGCGGTCATAATCCACCCCCCAACCAGTAGCATTTCTAAATAACTGTTCGCGACTTTCCTCGAAGGCAAAAATTAAACATCTTTCCCCATTGGTTACTCCCCCGGCCATAAATTCTGTCACCATGAGGGTTTTTCCTGTTCCCGTGGCTCCCGAAACCAAAATAACCGAATCGCGGAAGAAACCACCACCACACATTCTATCGAGTTCCAGGCTGCCAGAAGTAATACGAATATTAGAGGATTTTTGTTCTAATTCAATAGCTGATAAAGGAATAATCACGGCCCCTTTGTTGGGAATAATTGTAAAAGGAAATTCTCCTTTTTGGTGATCGGTTCCCCGATATTTTAAAATTTCGATCGTCCTTCTTCTTTTCTCATCGGTTAAAACGTTGCGTAAAATCACCACATTATCGGCCACAAACTCCTCCACCCCATAACGACTGATTTCGCCGTATTCTTGGGTTCTTTCTGCGGTCATAATCGCTGTTACTTCCAATTCTCGCAAAGCGGTTGCCAGACGAAAAAGATCACTTCTCACTTGAGCGCTATCACTTAAATGGCTAAAAATTGCGCCTAAAGAATCCATAGACACCCGTTTGGCTTTATTTTTGCGGATAGCAAACTCAATGCGAGCGATTAATGCGCCTAGGTCGTATTCTCCCGTCACCATCGGCTTTTCTTCCGGTTGGGGGGAAGCATCGACAAAGGCCCACTGACGATTCTCCTCCCACTGCCGGATATTCCAACCAAAACCACCCATATTTTTTCTTAGTGCTTGTGGTGGCTCCTCGAAGGTGACAAAAACGCCATTTTCTCCATTTTTGATGCCTTCTGCGAGAAATTGACAGGCAAAGACCGTTTTAGCACTTCCTGCCGTCCCCGCTATCAAAGTTGCTCGTCCTTTCGGTAATCCCCCTTCCGAAAGAAAATCAAAGCCGGGGATTCCTGTTTCTAACTTCTCAATCAACTCTAGGGGATTATTTTGCGTCATTTAAGTTCTCTATGAAAACGAGCCACTGTTTATTGTACCTATTTCAGTGACCAGTGATACCGGAAATTCATCCCTAGTTTGAGAGTTTGAGCATTTGTAATAAAATTTCCAAGACATCGTTTAAATGCAGGACAGCTTAACCCAAGCATAAAGAGATTGGTTATATTCAAGGGAAACTATATAAGTAGGTAAATCTTGGCCACAATTAACCAAAATACCAATAAACTAATAGTTAGAATCAAAGTAAGTTTTGTCTTTAGTTGATTAATACTATCCTTGACAACTTTGAGAGAGTTTAAGGTATAATCATACTTATTTGCTCTACTATGGAACATACAACCGATAATAATCAAAATCAGCAAGAAACCGACAATCAACAAGAAAAAACAGCAACAGGGAAGAAACCCGTGCTGAAGATTGATCCTAATAAAACTATACCCTATATACAGGAAGGAGCCAAACCGAAAAATGAATAATTTCTGTTTATTTCAGGGTTCCTTGAGATGCGCCATCATTTGACGCATCCACTGGAAAAATCAAGTAAATTTCTCTAACTATAAAGGAACTTTAGTAATCCAATCTTGATACTTTGGTTCCTGATTGAGAACGATAGAACTTAACTTTTCTTTTAACTGATAAGTAATCGGTTTAGCCGCGGGTAAAGAAAAAGTTTCAATCCTTTTAATCGGAGTAATTTTCGCCGCAGTGCCACTTAAAAACACCTCATCAGCGATAAATAATTCCGTCTTATCTACCGGTCTTTCAATAACCGGAATACCTAAATCCCGCGCGATAGTTAAAACACTATCTCTAGTAATACCCTCTAGGATATCTTGGTCAAAACTAGGAGTAATTAGCTGACCATTTCTGATGATAAAAATATTCATTCCCGTCGCTTCACAGACTTTGCCTTGAGAATTCATCAAAATTGCCTCATCAAACCCCGATTCTACCGCTTCCGTTTTTGCTAAAGCAGAAGTGATATAAGCGGCGCTAATTTTACCTCGCAACGGGAAACTTCTATCCTCCTGACGATACCAAGAACTAATCCGACAGTTAACCCCATCGGCTGCTAAATAATCATCCATTTCTAGACCATAGACGAGAAAATCCTTCTCGATACCATGCAATCGCGGGGCAATTCCCAACCCCGAACTATAGACAAGGGGACGAATATAAAAAGGTCGATGACACTGATTCTTTTTCACAAAATCGATAATTATTTGATAGATTTTATCGGCAGGAATCTCGTAATTAAGAAACTTAGCACTTTGACTTAAACGCTGACAATGACGGTCTAATCTAAATAATAATATCTGTCCGGGATTGCTAGGGTCGGGAGTACCTCGTAAACCCCCAAAAGCGGCAGTTCCGTAGTGTAGTGCGTGGGTAGCAACGGATAACTTTGCCTCAGTAAAAGGGATAAATTTATTCTCAAAATAGGCGAGAGGAAGGAAAGTAATTTCGGCGGTAATAGACATTTTTTTGTTGATTTAACCAAGAACTAAACGGGATTTACCCATGCGGAAAAATTTTGTTTCTGGCTATTAGAAGGATTTTCTACCCTGATAATTTCATAGCGAATCGTCTGCGGGGTGGCCAGTGGAACAGCAAGGGTTCGCAATTCATCGAGATGAAAGACTGTTATCTGAATAATATCACCTGCGCGGTAGTCTTTTAATCTTTCGTTTAACTGTTCCGCCGTCACCCGCAATCCATCGATGGCTAATAACTCATCATCAGCATTAATTCCCGCTTTTTGACAAGGAGAACCCATCTCGACAAATTTAATCATTTCTTTACCCGCTTCACTCTGTACCCGCATTCCCAGATGAGGTATCGTCTCCCCATTGCCAACACCCCGCAGATAGAGTCCAAAAGGTTCAAGATATTCATTAAAGGGTAATTCTGCCAAACCGTCGATATAACGGCGGTAGAAGTCGCTTAAATCCACTCCTGCGGCAGATTCGAGAATTGCTTGCAATTCCCCATCGGTATAACCAATCTCCTCTTTACCGAAATGTTGCCACATCGAGCGTAAAACATCATCGAGGCAACGACGGTTATCGGTGTGGGTGCGAATTAGTAAATCGAGAAGCAGCGACAATAATTCCCCCTTGAGATAGTAGGAAATTTGACTATTATCGCTATTGCTATCCCGTCGGTAGAGTTTTATCCAGGCATCGAAACTCGATTCGCCTAGAGGTTGGACAAGACGACCGGGTATATTGAGATAACGAGTGATTTCCTTGCTTAAAAGCTCTAAAAAAGTCTTACTATCGTATATTCCTGCCCGTAGAGGGATTATCATATCGTAATAACTGGTGGTTCCTTCGGCAAACCAGAGGGAAGAAGTATAATTCTCTGCATCATAATCGAAGCTTTCTAAAGCTTTTGGGCGAATACGCTTGATATTCCAGAGATGAAAGAACTCATGGGCGACTAATTGCAGAAAACGATTATATTTATCCTTATCTCGTAATCCCAAACGCATATAGTTAAGGGTACAGGAATTTTTATGTTCTAGTCCCCCGTAACCAGCCGCCGAAAGATGTAGCAAAAAGAGATAATTATCATAAGGGAGTCCACCGAACATAGCCGACTCGGTTTGAATAATTTTAGTGGTATCAGCGATAATTTGACTAGGATTGGCGTTTCCCCGTCCCCAGATAGCTAATTGATGGGGTTTTCCCTCGACGACAAAATCGTATAACTGATGAATACCCACTTCCACAGGACTGTCCACCAGGGTATCAAAATCGGGAACGTGAAAAGTGTTTTTCTGTGCGGATAAAGATTTTAAGGTAGTAGTAACGCGCCAATCGCCATGGGGGGGGATAATTGTCAGGGTGAGGGGATGTTTTTGATAATCGGGGATATAGAAAAATAAAGCAGCCCCGTTGAAGTAACCGTGAGTATCATCGAGATGGTTGGTTCTGACGGTTAAATCGTGGGCAAAAACGCGATATTTGACTGTTATTTCTGAACTATTACCGGTGTCAATCTGCCAGTGATTTTTAGCAACTTTGCGACTGTTGAGGTTAACAGCTTGAAAATCTTGGACTAAACGGGAGTATTCCCGCACTAGATAGGAACCGGGAGTCCAAACCGGCATTTTTAGGTTTAAAATCGGAGCTTGCCAACCAGTAATCTGTAGAGTAACTTCAAAGAGGTGTGAAGTCGGTTCCGGCATAGCCACTTGATAGCTGAGACTTAAACGGGTTGAGGAGACGGTAGTGGGGGAAATAAGACTGGTCATCGGCATTAAACAGGCTTTTTAGTTATTATAGCGGCAAGCTTTCGGCCAATTTACCCAGTTTCGCCGCCAAAAATCCGATTTTTTTCCAAGATTTTACCGAGCAGTTTTGGAACTGTAACCCCCGCAAATCCTGCGGGGTTTTTTCGCCGATTCAGCGTCTTTCTGCTGGGGGTGCAGGAGGAGTCACATCGGGGGGAGGAGTTACCTGTAGGGGAACCGAACGAGTTTCGGGAGCTGCCACAGTGACGGGAACGGTAATCGGTTCGGCTGCCGGGGGGGCCGTATTTTCAGGACTAGGAGCAGCGGCGCTGGTAGGAGCGACGGTAGTACGCCGACGACTAGAACGGCGTTGGCTGGGTTCGCTAGTATTAGAACGAACGATAGTTTGCTCGTGACTTACCCGAACCCGTCGCCGTCTGCGGATGGGTCCTTCGGTGGGGGAACCCTCATCGCTGCTGGCTAAACGATTGTTAGTAGTTTGGGTAAAGTAGGTACGTCGGGGTTTAATGGGTTCCGCTTTTACTGTCACTGGACGTTTGCCTAAATTCGGTTCTGGGAAACCTTGATAGGGAATATCCTTAATTGCTTCTAACATAAATTGTCGCCACATCCAAGCGGACATGGTACTGGCTCCATTGGTGGGTTTATTATTGTCATTACCGAGCCAAATTCCCGTGACTAATTGGGGAATATAACCGACGAACCAAAGGTCGCGAGCCTTGTCAGAAGTGCCGGTTTTTCCTGCCACCGGACGACCAATTTGTGCGGGGGTTCCCGTTCCCGAATTAACCACATCCTGCAGCATCCAAGTCATCGTCGCCGCCGTGTTTTGATTGAGAGCAGTTTTCGGTTTAAAATTGGCTTGATAAATTACTTTACCATGGCGATCAAGTACCTGATTAATACCGTAAACTGGTTGATGCACACCATTATTAGCAAAGGTTCCGTAGGCGCTAGTCAATTCTAAAAGATTGACTTCCGAAGCACCCAAAGCCAAAGAATAAGTGGGTAAAAGTTTCGACTGGATACCCAGATCTTGAGCTAATTTAATCACCGGATTCCAACCCACAGCCACTAACACCTGAACTGCCACCACATTCAGGGAAGAAGTCAAAGCATCGCGCATGGACACCTCGCGGCCGCTATACTTATCGCCGTAGTTTTCTGGTTTATAACCATCCACCACATACTGTGCATCTTTATAATTAGAATAGGGGGATTTCCCCGCCGCAATCGCCGCCGCATAGACAAAAGGCTTAAAAGTAGATCCTGGCTGACGTTTTGCCTGTGTCACCCGATTGAATTGATTCTTATCGTGGTCAATTCCCCCGACCATGGCCTTAATTTGTCCATTTTTGGGGTCAATTGCCACTAAAGCCGCCTGTTGGAAGTTCTGCCACTTGCCATAACGAGAAACCGCTCTTTCTACCACTTCCTCCCCTTCGCTTTGCCAACGAGGATTAAGGGTAGTTTTTACCACCAATCCCCCCGCTTCTAGGGTTTTAGCGGGAACCAGTTGCGGCAGTTCTTTTTCCACATAATCGGTAAAATAGGCCGCTTGCCGTTGCAGACGTTTTAGGGGACTGGTTTTAATGCCTAGGGGAAATGCGATCGCCAGTTCTGCTTGAGCGTTAGTAATAAATCCCACCTCGGCCATAGTTTTGAGGACGATATTACGCCGTTCTAGGGCAGATTTAGGGTTTTCGAGGGGAGAATAGAGACTAGGAGCGGGAACAATGCCAGCAAGGGTGGCAGCTTCGGCTAGAGTTAATTTATCGACGGGTTTACTGAAATATAACCAAGCGGCATCGGCAAGACCGTAGGCCCCGGAACCGAGATAAACTAGGTGAAAATAACGCTCTAAAATCTGGTCTTTTGTATATTTATCTTCTATTTTCTGAGCGATACGCATTTCCCGTAATTTGCGATCAAAGCTCTTTTCTTGGGATAAAAAGACAATCCGGGCCAATTGTTGGGTGATGGTGCTGCCTCCTTCCACCACTCCCCCGGCTCTCAGGTTAGAAAAGAGAGCGCGAGCAATACCCTGGCCATCAACTCCCCCGTGTTCGCGAAACCGGCGGTCTTCACTAGCGATAAAGGCCTCCTGTACCAGTTGGGGAACTTGGGCAATTTTCACGGTTTCGTAAGTGCTAGGGCCATTTTGCTTGAGGATTTCCCCATTAGCGGCTTGAATGGTTAGGGTGCCGGGACGAGCATAGGTTTGTATATCGGCGATGTTTTGCGGTAGAGAGGTTTCAAGGCGATAAATGCCCCAACCTACCCCTAAAATGCCCCCAGTTACGCCTAATCCCAATCCCAAGTACAACCCAAAGCGGGGATGTTGTCGCCATTGCGGTAAGGGGGAATTGTCGATCAGGGTAGTAAATTTGTTTTTTAAGGGTTTTAACGTCTCTAGAGCCTTGCTACTGGTTCGGGAGACTAAATTAACCTTTTTTTCTTCGGAAGCGGCTTCTACTGGCTTTTCCCCCGCAACTGGCGCAGATTCGGAGTCGATAGGAGCGACTTTAGGGGGTTGCTCGGAATTCTCTAATTTATTAGCAAGATTATGAAAAAATTGACTAAGTTTTTGTTTGTATTTCATGTTAGTTGAGCGGGTGAGGGTGAGGGTGTTGGGGGTTGGGTGTTGGGTGTTGGGGGATAGGGTGTTGGGGTTTTAGGGTTTTACCCCCATTTCCCCATCTCCCCATCCCCTAACCCCTATCCCCTATCCCCTAAAGATCGCTAAATTGTCGCCACCATTGCTGGAGGGGATAATAGACGAGGGGAGTCCAGAGACTACTAAGCAGAGCAGAAGTGAGGCCAATGCGTTGATAATCGAGCCAAAGATCAGCGAGATTTTTGCCTCCTTGTAGATAGTATTGAAAAGCGAGCGCACCATCGGCAATTAAAGTCATAACAAAGACAATTAAGACCACGGCGATCAATTCTTCTTTAACATAACGTTGTCGGTGTAAACGGGAAGTGAGGAAACCGATGAGACCAAAAACCATGATATGGGAAGGATAATTAGAGGTAAGACTATCTTGAATAGTGCCGAGCGCTAATCCGGCCACCACACTATCGAGACAAGAGCGATTGAGACTCCAACTAACCAACCAAATCAGTAACCAATTGGGAGCGATGCCTAAAATCTCCATACCGGGCAGCCGCATTAAGGAAAGAAAGGTACAGAGAAGCAGTGAAGCGACAGTGACTAAAATATTCAGTATAAAACGAGAACGGGCTGATAAACGGCTTAATTTCAGCATAATTCCCCCTCTCACTGCTGGGGTTGCGGGTGAACGAAGACCCATTCGAGATTGTCCACGGTGGCGGTAAATTCAATTTTGGCGGTGGGGGCGGGATTTTCCTGTAAATTAAGGGAAATTATGCGACCGATGGGCAACCCTGGCGAAAAAAGACTACTAAAAGCCGAAGTTGTCACCACATCTCCCGGTTTCACATCGGGAGCTTTTTCAAAAAAGCGCAGGGTGGCGACTTGGGAATCCTGACCTTGAATTAAACCCATGGCCCGACTACGATTCACCGTTGCTCCGATGCGACTTTGGGAATTACTGACCAATAAAACTTTGCTGGTGTGGGGAGTAACTTCCGTAATCCGTCCCACTAAACCGCCAATTCCCGTCACCGAAGCACCCACTTCCACACCATCGGTGCTACCCCGACCGATAATTACCTGTTGCCACCAATCATCAGCGCTGCGGCCAATAATTGGGGCAGAAATCAGGGGTTTTTTCTGGGTTTGATAATAACCAAGCTGTTTTTTTAATTGTTGATTTTGATATTCGACTTCACTTAAACGATTTTGTAATTCTCGCACCCGTTGATCGGCCAGAAGTTGCTCTTGCAGATTAGTTTCCTCTCCCTGAAAAGGGCGGGTTAATAAACCATACAATTCTAAAATCGCCCCACTTTGATAGGTACGAATGTACCAAGCCACCCCCAAAGCGGCAGCGAGCAGAAAAAGTCGCCATCCCTGCTGTGTCCATTTTCGTCGTGCTGAATACATGAGCGATTTAAAACCTCTTGGCTGTGTAGAGTGAGAATCCGTGTATTTTTCCGCTGCTGATAGCTAACGGCTAACCGATCCTAGTGACCTTTAGACATTGCGAGTTGTTTCATTAACGATCCGCTCAAAGAGTTTCTGATTTTTTAACACTTCTCCCGTGCCTTTGACAACACAGTGCAGGGGATCTTCAGCGATATGGGTAACGATACCGGTTTCGTGACTGACTAGGCGATCGAGTCCCCGTAATAAAGCACCCCCTCCCGCTAACATGATGCCGCGATCGATAATATCGGCCGCTAATTCGGGGGGAGTTTTTTCTAGGGTACGTTTGATCGCATCAACGATCACGGAAAGTGGCTCATCCATACTTTCCCGCACTTCTTCCGCTTTTATCGTCACGGTGCGGGGTAAACCGGACATGAGATGCAATCCCCGCACTTCCAGAGGAGGAAATTCATCTCCGGGGGAGGGATAAGCCGAACCAAGGCGAATTTTGATATCTTCGGCCGTGCGTTCCCCGATAATCAGGTTATGGACTTTTTTTAGATAAGCGATAATTGCTTCCGTGAGTTCATCCCCAGCGACGCGCACCGATTCGCTGATCACCGTCCCATTAAGACTGAGAATCGCCACTTCCGTCGTGCCACCACCGATATCGATGATCATATTTCCCGTCGCTTCCGAGACGGGTAAACCGGCACCCAAGGCTGCAGCAACCGGTTCATCAATTAACCCCACTTCTCGCGAGCCGGCATTTTTGGCCGCATCCACCACCGCACGTCTTTCTACTCCAGTAATCCCACTGGGAACACCGATTACCATGCGGGGATTGCCAATCGTGCCATCGAGCGCTCGTTTGATGAATTCCGCTAACATGATCTCGCAACTGTAAAAATCGGCGATTACCCCATCGCGCAGGGGTCGCAGAGCGGTGACATGGCCCGGAGTCCGACCGAGCATTTTTTTGGCCTCCTCCCCGACAGCGATCGGGTTACGATCTTGATCGATCGCCACTACCGATGGTTCCTCTAAAACAATACCTTTCCCCGACACATAAACGAGGGTGTTTGCTGTCCCCAAGTCTATACCTATGTCCCTTGATAAGGCTAGACCTCTAAAAAAACCCACTTGTTTGCACTCCTGTTCTGATAACAACGTTGCTTGCTATAGCTAGATTTTCGATCGAATCGACTTGGATTTTATTACGTTTTGTTTCTCAAGTCTAGTTAATTATCGCTTCTTTCTCTCCAGATTTACGCAAGTCTTCGGCCTAATTTTCTGGCTGCCCACCGGTCAAAGTCAGGGTTTCGGGCTAAAATAAACATACTATTGTACTAAATTGAGGATTTAAGACCATGAGTTTAAATCTGGTTCATTTGGTGGGACGAGCGGGGAGAGACCCGGAAACCAAGTATTTCGAGTCGGGTAAGGTTTTATGTACTTTCACTTTAGCGGTTAATCGTCGCTCTAAAAATAGCGATCAGCCGGATTGGTTCGATCTGGAAATTTGGGGCAAAACGGCGGAAGTGGCCGCTAATTATGTGAAAAAAGGCGGTTTAATCGGGATTAAAGGTTCTTTAAAAATGGATACCTGGAATGATAAAAATACGGGATTAGCTCGTTCTAAACCGGTGATTCTCGTCGATCAACTAGATTTACTCGGTTCTAAACGCGATAGTGAGGCTAATTCCGAGCGAGAATTTTAAAGCTTGAGCGGTATTATTTCCAGATTTTAGGTGTGTTAGCCTCTAGTAACACACCCTTATTTATTCTCTAATTGACTGGAAAAATATTGCTGTAAATCCGGTAAAACTTGCCGATAAATAGCTGTATTTATCTCTAGATCACAGCCAAGAATAGAATTAAAAGGGATAATTTCCACCAGAGAATTACTATAAGCAATTCCTTGTAAAGTCCTGACAAATTCAGGAGTCCAGAGATTTTCTTGCAGGGAAATATTTTGTTTTTTTAACCAGCCGATCAAAGCCGAGCGACCGATTCCGGGTAAAATATCAGCAGTCAGCAGGGGACTGTACCAGCAATTATCTTTCCATCCCCATAAATTACCCGTGCTAGTTTCTAACCAATGACCGACTCGATCAACTAATATCGCCTCTTTTGCTCCTTTTTTTTGAGCAGTTTGTGACGCTAACCAAGGGGTTAAATAATTACCAGTTTTATGTTCTCCTAAAACGCGTTGCCAAGCGGGATTATCTATTACCCACCCAATAATTCCCCGCTCTTGTCTAAGGTTTAAATCTTCGGGTAAAAATCTGCCTTTAATCCACTCCCTACCATCGGGAAAAATTGTAATTCTCAGGACAGGATACAATAGGGATAATTTTTCGGCTCCTTGGCGAATTCGCTGCCAATCGGGAGCGGGCCAGTGGAAAACTTGTAAACTAGAGTGCAAACGTTCGAGATGCTCTTGCCAATGGGTTAGAGGATGATCTAAGCTTTGTTGATAGATACGCAGGGTAGTAAATATTGTGGCTCCATAAAGCAACCCCACGTCATCAATACCCAGACTTATTCGCTCATCCTCGATTAATTCGCCATTATACCAATACATCATCAGTTATCAGTTATCAGTTATCAGTTATCAGATTTGAGTTTTAAGGGTCTTCTAGAGTAGTTATGATATTTTAGCAGAAAATAATCAAAGCTTTTTGCTTGGTTGGATTCTAGGCTATTTAAGGGATTAGGCTCATTGAAACGGCTCTTCGGTTTGTGTTATGCAATGGACGGGGGTTATAAGGGATGGAACCCTTATATAGAAAGGCATTTAGCGATTTTTGTCAATTGTTTTTGATCTAGAGCGAACTAATCAATTAAATCTCTTGCCAGATAAGGATTT
>NZ_JADBRW010000414.1:0-5552 GCF_020247025.1 Microcystis sp. M109S1 | reverse complement strand
TGTCAGTCTGTAGAGCGACCATAAGACCAGAACAGAGTAAATCTGTTAAGGCAGGTGCGGAACCCCGCAAGGGAAAGAAGCAGAAACCTAAATCGTGAGGTTTGGGAATCACCGTCCGTTTACGGCGGTGAGGATGTCAAGGGGAAACAAAGACAAAATAACCTGGTCGGACAGCCTTGGATACTAACATAACATTTGTTTCCCAGAAATCTAGGCCGATGATGGGGGGAAAGTCAGGAGCTTTGCCCCGCTAGTCCAGTTTTAATACTGACTACCGGATTTGCGATGACCGATGGCGGTGACACCGTTACTATCCAAAACTTGACCCCGCTCGACGGTAGCATAGACTAACCAGCGATCGCCGCAGAGTTGTCGCTCTTTGACCGTACACTCTAGATAGGCGAGACTTTCGCTTAAAATCAGACAGCCATTTTCCCCGGCTTGGGTTTCTAATCCCTTGACACTCCTGGGCCTAAAGGCGTAATGACGGCGTAAATTGCGCCCTTCCTTGAGAATATTCAAGGTAAAGGCGGTTCCTGAGTTAATTAGGCGATCGGCGGCTTGTTCGTCAGCAACGGCGATAATTAGCCCCGGGGGGTTAAAACTGGCTTGGGATACCCAAGAGGTCAGGAAACCAGCATGATCCTCGCCCTGACGAGTGGTGAGAACAGAGAGGGAACCGACAATCCGACCAACGGCCTGGGCAGTGCGATCGATTTGTGTTTCGGTCATTCCCTGTTGGGGAACCCGCAATTTTTTGGTTTTTTTCAAGGTCCGGGCGAAGGTTTCTCCGGCTAAATAACCTGCTTGTAAACAGCTTTCTGTGGGGCTAAAACGCACGCGCAAGGATTCAAAACCGAGGCGATAATTGGCATCTTTGAGTTTAGTTTCAATTAAATCTACAGCTTCCCCACTCCAACCGTAGGAACCAAAAACACCGGCTAATTTAGTTTTTGCTGCCGTGGAAAGAACGATTCCTAAAGCGGTTTGGATCTGAGTGGGAGCGTGACCGGCTAAGGTGGGAGAACCGATAATAAATCCGTCACAATTTTCGATCGCTTGACTAATTTCGGCGGGGGTGGCAAACTCACAATTTATTGATTCTACGGCCAGATCATTTTCTAATAATCCCCGTTCGATCGAGCGGGCCAGGGTGGCAGTATTTCCGTAGGCAGAAGCATATAATAAAGCCACTTGTAGAGGTCGAGTTTTTTGTTCTTGACACCAATCACGATAATCGTGGGCAAGACGACTAAGACTATAACGAATTATCGGACCGTGGGCGGGTGCATAATATTGGGCGGGAAATTCTTTAATTTTGTCGAGGGCTGTTTCTACCGCTTTGGATTGCACGGCATGGAGACAATCAAAATAATAACGACGATCCGCGTCTAATTGTTTCCAATTCTTATCCCAAAGAGCGTCACTGCACAGATGCACACTAAAGAATTTATCGCTGTATAAAATTTGGGTTTTTTGGTCAAAAGTGCAGATACCATCGGGCCAGCGCGGCGTAGGGACATTAATAAAACTTAGTTGATGACCTTGCCCTAAATCAAGGATTTCATCGGTTCGTATGCCAAAAATTTGTGCATCGGGAAAGGCATTTTTAAGGGTATTGACGGCAGATTTAGAACAGAGGATGGTGATTTGATGGGTTTCGGCTAATAATGCCTTTAAAGTGACGATACGATTGGGATTAACGTGACTGAGAATCAGATAATCGAGACGATGTAAGGAGATATATTGACGAATTTCTTCTAAATAAATTTCGGTGAAGGATTCTCCAGGGGGATCGATTAAGGCGGTTTTATCACCACAGATAAGATAGGAATTAGCGGTGGTTCCCCGTTGACGAGCATATTCTATTTCAAATTTTAATCTGTCCCAAGTACGGGAGCGAAAAACCAAAGTTTTATCGGCAATTTCTGCGGTTTGAACATCGCGGGAGCGATTATTAATAGCAGGATTAGGAATTAAGGTAGTAGCGCTCATAATTGTTCAGTTGGGTGTTGGGTGTTGGGGTGTTGGGGTGTTGGGGTGTGGGGTTTTAGGGTTTTAGGGTTTTAGTTGAAATTACTCTATCTCCCCATTTCCCTATTCCCCCATTTACCTATCCCCTTCTAACTGATAACTGATAACTGATAACTGATAACTGATAACTGACTAAATTTTGCTGTTTATTTCAGTTAATTCTTTAACTAAATGTTGACGATAACGTTCAGAAACTTTTTGTTCAGGATCGATACCTTCAAAGGTGGGAGGAAGCCAAACTCTTAACACCATTAATGTACCAAGAACTATTAGAAAAGCACAGGCAGCTAATACTTGTGTCCAATTAGTTTCTAGGACTCCTCTGACAATTAATTCTCGCAAAACCGAGACGATAGAAACTTCCACAGCAACACCGATAGAAACTCGTTTTTCTTGCAAATAAATAATTAACAATCGGAACAATTCTACTAGAATTAAGAGGAATAAAATATCGGCGGTAATAATCCGAAATTGAATCGGTGGCAGCAGAGACATAAACATTTCTCTGACTTCTAACACCATGAAGCTAAATAAACCAATACAGAGAGAAATGACAATTAAATCTTGAATCATTTCTAAGACTTGCACTACTCGCACCATCATTGGGGAAGGGTTTTTAATTGGTTCGTACATTTTATTTCTCCTAAGATTGATAGAATTGGGTGTTTCAGTTATCAGTGAGCAGTAAACAGTAATCAGTGAAAAGAAAGCGGCAACTTCCTACTTAACACTATCCACTGAACAATCAAATCTGATAACTGATAACTGATACCTGATAACTGTTAACTGATAACTGTTAATAATGGTTGCCAACTTTGCGATGATGGACAGCAGTTAAGACATCTAAACGGGCAACTCGTCCAGTATTAACGGTACAATAAACTACCCAATGATCGCCGCAATCTAAACGACTGGTTACTTCACATTCTATGTAAGCTAAGGCATCGGCTAAAATTGGTGATCCATTATTGGCAGTATAGGTTTTAATGCCTTCAAAACGATTGGCACCGGGAGAGAAACGCTTGAGGAAATGTTTCATTAATTTCTGGTAATTATCCTCAGCTAAAACATTTAAAACAAAGGTATCGCTAGGCTGTAAAAAGGATACCATTGCCCGATCTTTGGCCACTGCAATCGCCACACCTAAAGGATTTAAACTTGCTTGTGTCACCCAAGAGGCAATCATGGCACTAGATAAATCGGCTTTTTGGGAAGTAATTAAGTACAATCCGGTGCTAATACGGCCTAAAGCTCTTTCTAAGTCGTTGTTAATCGATTTAATTTGTTTAATCGTTTTTTCTCGGCTTAACCATTGGCCGAGGTCGGTTCCTGCTTCATCGGCAATAAAATCGAGGGATTGATTGGGGTTGTCTTTAACTAAAAGAGGAGGAAAAGCTTCGATCGCGACCATTTCCTGTAATTTATTTCTTAAGGGAAAAATTGGTTCATCTTCCCCACCTCCTGACTCAAATAATCCTACCGCTTGTTTGCCATTAACTGAAGCAAGAATTGTGCTTAAAATCGTCTGGTTAATCGGGGAAGATTGGGGAGGCATTCCGATGACAACTCCCTTAGACTGATTGATTAATTCTCTGACTTCGTGGGGATCAGCATTATTCATATCGACTAATTCTGTCACCACATCAGTTTTAGTCAGACCCTGACTAATCATAGTAGCTAAATGTTCACTTTGTCCGTAATCTTGGGTAAAGAATACAGCCACTAAAGTATCGGCAGAAGTTTGTTCTTGACTCCAAGTTTGATAGCGTCCCACCCAATCAGAAATATGGTGTTTTAATAGGGGACCGTGACCGGTGGCAATGAGATTAATCTCAAATTTCTCGATTCTTTTAATTGCCCCTAAAACTGAACGAGCATTCGGTCGCATCAGACAGTCATAATAGGTTTGAAAATCGGCTTCTAGCAGGTCTTTTTCTCGATCGTAGGTTTGATCATCGCAAAAGTGCATTCCGAAGGCATCACAGGTAAAAAGGGTGGCAGTTTTAGCATCAAAAGTGAAGATAGTATCAGGCCAATGAAGATTAGGGGCTGAAACAAATTCTAAGACATGACCATTGCCTAAATCTAAAGTATCACCACTTTTAACGATTAACTGTTTAAAGGGTCTGTGTACCATGTTTTCGAGGAATTGCATGGCAACTTTTGCCCCAACCACGGTAACTTCTGGGACTAATTCCAAAACTTCTTTGACTAAACCACTGTGGTCGGGTTCGGTGTGACTGATAATTAAATAATCAAGATGATTGATGTTGATTAGTTTAGTTAATTCCTCCAGATAAAGGCGATCAAATTTGCGGTGAGATGTATCAATTAGGGCGGTTTTTTCCCCTTGAATAACAAAAGAGTTATAAGTGGTACCGTTTTCTAAACCAAATTCGATATCAAAGCGCTCGCGATCCCAATCCAAACAGCGCAAGGTAAAAGTATTTTCGGCGATTTCTTGGATTTGTGTGGTTAAACGGCTGGTTTTAGCGGGTTTTGGGGTGATTAAAGCAACCATAATTTCTCTCTCCCACAGGATTTGATTCGGAACTGCATTTGCTTAATTCCTATGGTGACTTGCTTTCAGCGATTTGTAAAATACCAATTACTCAAGTAAATGATTAGTTAGATTTATATAACCTTTTGTCTATGGTTGTGAGTATTAATTTGAGTGCTGGCCTTGCCGAATCAAGATCTGAATACTAATTGTGCATCGTATCCACAAGTTAGCTTAGTCCTCGGTTTTAAAAACTGCCTAGAAGACAATTTATCCTTAAAATCAGCAATAATGGCAATTTCAAGCTGAAAAACGCCTCATAAGGAATTGTAAGAGCGATTTAAGTTTTATAAAAAACAGCTTCACACAATATTTTTACATATTTGTCAAGCTTTTTACATAATTCTTAATATTTATCCCGTTTTTGCTCTCTCGCTCTCCTCGGTTTTCTCGACCGAATCGCTAAAATGATTAGGGGTGTTTTGTTTTCGATGTCAGTCCATGAGTGAACCTGTAACCCTTGAGGATATTTACCAGCTATGCTGCGCTGGCGAAACGTTTTTTGTCTTTGCTGAAGCGGTAATCCTTTTTAGTTCTTTTTCTAAGGATTCAGGAATTTTTGTCCAATCAATTAATTGGTGAACTTCCGGAAAAAAGAAGCCTAAAAACGCTTCAAAATATTCGCTTAATGCTTCTTTCCAGGGTTCATCATAATTGGCGGTTGTTTGGTTCATGAATTACGATATTGGATTCTTGTCAAAGACTGCTTAAATTCTGCGAGAGAATTAGCAGTAGCTGCTAATTTAACAATCTCTTGTAATGTAGATAGTACCGAAACTTTATTCAGGTATTGTTCCACATCTAAAGGAACTTCACCTAATCGAGATTCCAAAACTGTTTTGACAAAATCACTAACCTTGCTCTCTTAAAAGAGCTACTAAAATTAGCAGCTACTGCTAATTCTCTCGCAGAATTTAAACAGTCTTTGGCAAGAATCCAATAAGAACATCTTACCCTA
>NZ_JADBRW010000413.1:0-20754 GCF_020247025.1 Microcystis sp. M109S1 | reverse complement strand
CTGAATCAATTAGATGAGGGAGATTCTCTGGGGGTAAAAGTGTTACAATTAATTGTGGAATCGGAACCAAACACCTTAGCACAAGGAAAAGAACTGATTCAACAAGTTAGACAACAATTCCAGGAGTCTTTAAAAAGACGGAACATTCTAGAATTAATTGAGACAATTCTCATTTATAAATTGCCGAAATTAAACCGTAAGGAGATAGAAGCTATGTTTAGTTTAAGTGATTTAAGAGAAACTAAGGTTTATCAAGAAGCTTTAGAGGAAGGAGAATTATCCGCTAAAAAAAGCCTAATTTTGCGTCAGCTAAACTTAAAACTAGGTTCTATTCCTTTAAAGGTAGAACAAAAAATTAAACAGTTAAATCCTAATCAACTGGATAATTTGGCTCTTGCTTTATTGGATTTTTCGGATTTGGAAGATTTGCACCAATGGTTAAATTAATAGGATGAAGTACAGTCGTCAACCCAACATATAAGATTAGCTTACTGCTACCCAGTGCCTTCGGCATCGCACTAATAATTTTTGATCATTAATTCTCTACCAGATGCCGCCGCTCCTTGTTTATAGTTATTCATGCCATACTGAAGATTCCACTCGATAATATGGGCAAAATTAAAGAGCTTTCGTATCTCTGGACAATCATCGTAGGTAATTAACCATTTAGCCTGACATTGACGCATATTATCGGCAAAACGTTGATGATCGAAGCTGGTATGTAAATTCCCTCTTACACCGTACAAACGGGATTTTGTGGCACTATAGTAGGGGGGATCGAGAAATATAAAAACTTCTTTTCCCTCTTGAAATAATAATTCTTCGTAGTCTTGGTTAGTAATTTTTACCGATGCTAATAACGGCGCAATTTGAGTTAATCTGGCAATTGATGAATCAGTAAATCTACTGGTAAAAGCCGCTTGGGAATAACCCCCGGAATCCACTGTTCCCGAAAAAGTAATCCGATTTAAGATAAAAAAACGCACCGCTTTTTCAAAGTCGGTTAACTTTAAATCTTCCCTTGTCAAATCTTGAAATAATTCTCGTCCGTTATCATATTTCTGTTTAATTTCTGTTATTTCTGCTACCAATAACTCAATATTTTCTTGAGCGCATTGCCAGAAACAATATAAATCATAATTTAAGTCATTAATCCAATAGGTTTTTATTTGTTGTCCAAAGAGTTGCTTAACAGCAAAAAATACAGAACCACCACCAAAAAAAGGTTCTCGATATTCCCTAATATTCACAGGAATTTGCGGCAGAATTTGCTTAATTGCCCGGGATTTCCCCCCTGGATAGCGCAGAGGACTTTTAATTTTTGACATTTTATACTAAATCCGTTTATTAAAGACTGATTATCTATTCCCCCTTTTGCCCCTTGCATGAGCGCCTGTCCTGATATGTAGCCTATGCTCAACGGATTTAGTCTCAAGTATAACTCCCAATCCAACTTGAAAAACCCGCTCCCTTATCTCCACTTCCCGCCCTCCTATACCTTGATTCTTCAACCTCAGCGATCGCCCACCCCCCTTGATTGTAAAGATTTGTTTAGCTTGACCAGAGGTTGATAGTGCATAGGCTAGAATGAATTTCAAATGGATTCAAAATGAATTTCAAATGAATTCAAGATGAGCCAATCTGGTGAACTGTCGTATTTTGATCATGGAGTTGCCATTTTGTGAGTAAGAAATGGTTCGCAGATAACAGTTTGTCGATCGGGCGGACTCCTCTAGTGCGCCTTAATCGAGTCGTTGGCAACAGTCACGCCACGGTTCTGGCCAAGATTGAAGGTCGCAATCCAGCCTATTCAGTCAAATGTCGTATTGGTGCGGCCATGATCTGGGATGCAGAACAACGGGGATTATTGGGGCCGGACAAAGAACTGGTCGAACCCACCAGTGGCAATACAGGCATTGCCCTAGCCTTTGTCGCCGCCGCTAAGGGGATTCCCCTGACCCTGACCATGCCTGAAACCATGAGCTTGGAGCGGCGCAAACTGTTGCTCGCCTATGGAGCCAATCTGGTGTTAACAGAAGGGACTAAAGGCATGACCGGAGCAGTGGCAAAGGCAGAAGAAATTGCCGCATCTAATCCCGATCGCTATGTGTTGTTGCAACAGTTCCGCAATGCTGCCAATCCCCGCATCCATGAGGAAACCACCGGCCCTGAAATTTGGCAGGACACAGACGGGGCGATCGATATTCTCGTGTCGGGTGTGGGAACGGGCGGAACCATTACGGGAGTTTCGCGCTATGTCAAAAAGACCAGGGGAAAACCGATTTTATCGGTAGCAGTGGAGCCAGAAGCCAGCCCCATACTATCCCAAGCCCGGGCAGGTCAGCCCTTAAAGTCTGGCCCTCACAAAATTCAGGGCATTGGGGCGGGGTTTGTTCCCGAAGTTCTGGATTTATCCCTCGTGGATGGGATTGAAACCGTTTCCAACGAAGAGGCCATTCTTTATGCCCAACGGTTGGCCAAGGAAGAAGGGATTATCTCCGGCATTTCCTGCGGTGCCGCCGTCGCCGTCGCCGCTCGCTTGGCACAACAACCCGAACACCAAGGCAAAACCATTGTCGTGATTTTGCCAGATTCCGGAGAACGGTATTTGAGTTCCATCCTGTTCCAAGGGGTATTTAATGAGCAAGGGTTAGTGGCATGACGAGCGAGCATCCGAGCAGTTCCAGCGCTCTCTCCCAACCCACCTTGTCCTTGGATCTCGATGAAATTATCGCTCAATTGTCCAAACCTCGTGGCGAGTCGTTCCACAGTTGGTCTCAATCACGAAGCCATTTCCCCTTGCCCTCCCGTGAGGCCTTATTTCGGATTGTTGATCGACTGCGTGCCGTTCTTTTTCCCTATCACTTTGGCAATCCCGATTTAGGCGAAACATCCAGCCGCTATTTTATCGGTCATACCCTCAATGAAGTCTTGCAACTGCTGCATCACCAGGTTTGTCGCGAACAGTGGTTGCTGGGGTCACAGTTGCACTGGTCGTCAGACCAGATTGAGAAGCACGCCCAAGGAACGGTACAAGCCTTTGCCACTCAATTACCCCATCTGAAGGCTCTGCTGGAAACCGATATCACCGCGGCCTATCGAGGTGATCCGGCGGCCAGAAATTTAGATGAAGTATTGTTTTGTTACCCCGGGGTAACGGCAATCACTTATCACCGCATTGCCCATGCCCTGTATCGGTTGGACTCGCCCCTGTTGGCGCGGATTATCAGTGAAATTGGTCATTCCTTAACGGGGATTGACATTCACCCCGGGGCCTCGATCGGCAATAGCTTCTTTATCGATCATGGGACGGGGGTGGTAATTGGGGCAACCACGGTGATTGGCGACCGCGTGCGCCTTTACCAAGCGGTCACGCTCGGGGCGAAAAGCTTTCCCCGGGACGAATCGGGCAGTTTAATCAAAGGTCAACCCCGTCATCCGATTATTGAAGATGATGTGGTGATTTACTCAGGTGCAACGATTCTCGGTCGGGTAACTATCGGTCGGGGCGCAACCATTGGTGGAAATGTTTGGTTAACCCGCAGTGTGCCGCCGGGGGGTTTTGTCTCCCAGGCGCAACTACGACAGGAAATGTTTGATGACGGCTCTGGAATTTGAGGGGCTGTCCGGGCTGTGATTGTTCGGCCATAACAGTCGCTTTGTTACTTTTTTTTGAATTGGAGGATTTAACTCAATGACCTATACCCAAGATCATGAATTGCAACTGGCTTTGGGAGATGCTGCCGCTCGGCAGTTGGCCAATGCCACAAAGACCGTTCCTCAGTTATTGACCATTTCGCCCCGTTGGTTCGTTCGCCTCTTGCATTGGCTACCCGTTGAAGCGGGGATTTATCGTCTCAATAAAGTCAGGGATGCCTCCCGGGTTGAGGTGGCTTGCTCTGAACGAGATGAGCGGGAGCTGCCCGAAACCTTTGTGGATTACGAAGAGACCCCCCGGGAGTATTTCTTGAGTGCGGTGAATACGGTACTGGATGTTCACACTCGCGTGTCCGATCTCTACAGCAGTCCCCACGATCAGATCCATGAACAATTGCGCCTGACGATTGAAACGCTGAAGGAACGTCAAGAAAATGAGTTGATCAACAACCATGAGTACGGATTGCTCAACAATATTGTTGATTCCCAGAAAGTGCAACCTCGCAATGGTGCGCCCACGCCGGACGATTTGGATGAGTTGCTGGTGAAGGTGTGGAAAGAACCGGCATTTTTCCTCGCCCATCCTAAAGCGATCGCGGCCTTTGGCCGAGAAGCAACCCGACGGGGTGTACCCCCTGCCACGGTGTCATTATTCGGGTCTCAGTTTATTACCTGGCGGGGCGTGCCTTTGATTCCTTCCGATAAGTTGGCCGTGAATGAACAAGGCAAAACCAATATTTTGTTATTGCGGGTAGGAGAAAGCCGTCAAGGGGTGGTCGGTCTCTATCAGCCCAATTTACCCGGTCAACAGGGAGTTGGCTTGTCGGTGCGATTTATGGGGATTAGTCGCAAGGCGATCGCCTCTTACCTAGTCTCCCTCTACTGTTCGTTGGCAGTGTTGACCGACGATGCGGCGGCCGTACTGGAGAACGTTGATGTCAACCAATACCACATCTACGACTATGACTAACCCCGAACTGATCCCTGAAAAGGCGGGGGGGAATCTACCCGCTGTATCCCCGCCCACGACTGCCCCAACTGACGGAGAGAACATTTCTCTTAACCCCTTATTTCAACCTGACCTTCTTGAGCATCTCGCCCAGACGATAATTCAAGAACTACAACGGCACGACCTTGGAGCGGAGGTGGTCAAGGGGTTGAGTACAGATCGGGATTATCTGGTGCCATCCGCCGCGGCGATTCCCCCAACCCTGGACTTGCCGGCTACCCCCGCAACCTCCCCGGCTGCTGTGGGCGAACGGCCCACAGTTCCCTTGGCTGTACCCTTAGCCACCTCCTCTTTCTACTTCATTGAGGAGTTAGAAACAAAAATCCCCGACCTTCCGGCCGTAGTGGCCAAGCCTGAACAGCTTGTTCCGGTCGCGGCGTTCTCGCGTAGCGAGCGCTTTGCGATCGATCCCCTTTTTGTCCCCCATGCTAGCGGGCGAAGCGTTCAACGACCTAGCTTCTTTGATGTTCATACCGTTCGCCAGGATTTTCCCATCCTGCAAGAACGGGTGAATGGCAAACCACTGATCTGGTTCGACAATGCCGCAACAACTCAAAAGCCCCAAGCAGTCATCGATCGCCTCGTTCATTTCTACAGCCATGAAAATTCCAATGTGCATCGTGCCGCCCATGAATTAGCGGCTCGCTCCACAGATGCTTACGAAGCGGCCAGAGACAAGGTACGCCGTTTTCTCAATGCCTCATCTGCCAACGAAATCATTTTCGTGCGGGGGACAACGGAAGGCATTAATCTGGTGGCAAAAAGCTGGGGACAACAAACCCTGCAAGCGGGGGATGAGATTGTCCTCACCCATCTGGAACACCATGCCAATATTGTGCCTTGGCAGCAACTAGCCGCCCAAACGGGAGCAAAGTTGCGGGTTGTCCCCGTGGATGACCACGGGCAGATTTTACTGGCAGAGTACCAACAATTACTCAACTCCCGCACAAAACTGGTGGCCTTTTCCCATGTTTCCAATGCCTTGGGAACCATTACCCCCGCCAAACAAATCATTGACTTAGCCCATCGGGTCGGAGCTAAAGTCTTGTTAGATGGCGCTCAATCGGTTTCCCACATTCCGATCGATGTTCAACAATTAGGGTGTGATTGGTTCGTCTTTTCCGGACATAAAGTCTTTGGTCCGACAGGGATCGGGGTACTTTATGGTCAAGAAGACCTGTTGAATGCCACGGTTCCCTGGCAAAGCGGCGGCAACATGATCGTGGATGTGACGTTTGAGCGCACCGTGTATCAGGCGGCTCCCACTCGCTTCGAGGCCGGAACGGGCAATATTGCCGATGCCGTTGGCTTAGGGACGGCCTTGGATTATGTTCAGCAGATTGGTTTGACCACCATTGCCAATTACGAGCATGAACTTCTAGAGTACGCCACTGCGGGACTGACAACCATTCCGGGCCTGCGTTTGATTGGGACGGCGGCCGATAAGGCCAGCGTGCTTTCCTTTGTGCTACAGGGATTTGATGTGGAAGTCATCGGACAGGCCCTGAATCGGGAAGGGATTGCCGTGCGGGCAGGCCATCACTGCGCTCAACCCATTCTGCGACGCTTTGGTCTAGAGGCAACGGTGCGCCCTTCCTTGGCTTTCTACAATACTAAAGCCGAGGTGGATGCGCTGGTGGCTGCGTTGGAACGTTTGCAACACGAATAAACTGACTGGAATAGGTGCGGCAGCTTGTACACCTATTCCAGTTCCCCCTGAACTGCCACCTATTTAAAATGTATAGGAGGGTGGGGAGTGGGTTTTTCAAGTTGGATTGGGAGTTAATCATCCTATTAAAAACGGATTTGTCTGACTTTCTTAGCAAGGCTTTTGATGATTTTTCCAAATCTTTATCAATAATGCCAGCTAAATTATGGTAGTTAAATGGATCTTCTCGACTTTGTGTGATAATTTTTGCTTATGGAATCGTGAAATGCTTACTAGGCAACACTTTTAGGACTATTTTGTGGAAAAAACTATCAGTATAGACCTCGTTTCCACACAGAAACCAGAAGAGCCGATAAATACTCCACTACAATATGACACTAATAGTTTTTGATCATTAATTCCCTACCAGATGCCGCCGATCCTTGTTTATAATTATTCATGCCATACTGAAGATTCCACTCGATAATATGGGCAAAATCAAAGAGTTTTCGTATCTCTGGACAATCATCGTAGGTAATTAACCATTTAGCCTGACATTGGCGCATATTATCGGCAAAACGTTGATGATCGAAGCTGGTATGTAAATTACCTCTTACACCGTACAAACGGGATTTTGTGGCACTATAGTAGGGTGGATCAAGAAAGATAAAAACTTCTTTTCCCTCAGCAAATAATAATTCTTCGTAGTCTTGGTTAGTAATCTTCACCGATGCTAATAACGGCGCAATTTGAGTTAATCTGGCAATCGATGAATCAGTAAATCTACTGGTAAAAGCCGCTTGGGAATAACCCCCGGAATCCACTGTTCCCGAAAAAGTAATCCGATTTAAGATAAAAAAACGCACCGCTTTTTCAAAATCGGTTAACTTTAAATCTTCCCTTGTTAAATCTTGAAATAATTCTCGTCCTTTATCATATTTCTGTTGAATTTCTGTTATCTTTGTTACCAATAACTCAATATTTTCTTGAGCGCATTGCCAGAAACAAAATAAATCATAATTTAAGTCATTAATCCAATAGGTTTTTATTTGTTGTTCAAAGAGTTGCTTAACAGCAAAAAACACAGAACCACCACCAAAAAAAGGTTCTCGATATTCCCTGATATTTACAGGAATTTGCGGCAGAATTTGCTTAATCGCCCGGGATTTCCCCCCGGGATAACGCAGAGGACTTTTAATTTTTGACATTTTATTGACTAATTTACTGGCCGCAGTTTGGTTTGGGTGTTGAGGCTATCCGCTGCAAACCCTATTTAGACACTAGAGATGCTCAATAAACGCCTCAACTGTAACTTGGGCTTGCTTAAGAATTCCATTTAACGTGCTAACCCTCAACTCGCTTCAATTACATCCGTTTCAGTAATTCATCGTACTCATCATGTGAGCCAATCCAATACCAGTAGATATGATCGGATTCCAACAAACCCAAGACTCGGTAGTTGAGGCTGACACGGGCAGAATAAATCGGTTGCTTCTGACTAACGCGCTTGAACTGAAGACTTGGATGATAAGGGTCTTTCTGCCAAAGGGTATAGGCTTGATCAGCTTGCTCCTGAACGGATGCGGGAAGATCATCTAACCGCTTGCGAAATGATTTGGTGACACTTGACTTCATCTTTGCCTTGGGAAAACTTTACCAAGTGGAGCAGTTTTACCTTCTGCTATTTCCTGCCGCACCATTGCCGCCATCTGATCCCATTGATCGTCTGTTGTGGCAGCAAAACGGGTTTCCCACTTTTCCTCATCCTGCAACTCTGCCAAAAATCGAGCGGCGATCGCATCTTGCTGATCGGGTGGGAGTTTTTGGATTTGAGCGATCGCCTGTTGGAGCAGTTCAGTCATAATTCAATAGGGAAAAATCGCAATGCCGATGATTTCCTGATTTTAATAGATGTTTCCAAGTATCTCCAATGTTTATCCTACCGCGTTTAATCTTGCTTCCGAGGGTGTTGGGTAACAGTCGTCAACCCAACCTATAAGATTAGCTTACTGCTACCCAGTGCCTTCGGCATCGCACTGATAACCCAAGTCGCATAACGTTCTCAGTCAGCAGATCAAAGCCACATATCGCATTCATTATAGATCAATCCTGTGAGTCCGCTGCACTGAGATTGTTCGACTACGCGCATCCACACCTACGTTATTGATTCTGTCGCTAAAGCATCCCGTAGCTTTTCAAGTTCATTATGTTGCAAACACTTGGCAAAAGAACGACAGCGTCGTGCATTGGGATGAGGAAGAAATGTAAACAATCTTTGATGGCCACCTATTTCAATAGGTTCGGATAGGAATTTTTCTGGAGGGATTTCAAATTCTTTTTGAATCGCTTTTCTTGCAGGTACTCCTAAAACTACTATTACTCTTGCTTTTGCTAATTCTAAAATCCTCCTTAAATATGCTTGGACACATTGCTCTTGCGATTGTTTTACCCCCATTTGTTTACGAGATTTGCAATGTACTATTTCTGTAAGTGCATAATCGAGTCCTGGGATAACATCCCGATGAAGTAGTTCAATAGAGCGTTTCTTAACTTCTGCCCAAAATCGAGTGGCACGACTATATGTTCCATCTATTTGCAACGATTTTGTACCACTAATAATCCAGTTTTTATCTCCTCCTCCAAAACGGTTATTAAAATAATCATAAACTTCTGTCGATGACCAATCCCAATTTGGATACACTTCATCACAACTAATTGATGGATTGGAACTTAGAAAAAGAATGGGTGCTTTCTCTATTTGCCCACTCCACGGTTCAGGAATGTGGAATTTGGTTATTCCGAGTGTATTCTGATATTCAACAATTTTACGACATGGATTTTCAGCAGCAGAATCCTCTAAACATTGTCGTGCATAGTGGCAATTAGCAATTTCATCTAGGAGGGATTTTTCAGACATTCTCAATAATCAATCCGCTATGAACTTAGAGAAGATTCAGCAGTCGAGCTACATTATTGTAGCGACATTTTCTGGATAGTCAACCCCCAGAGGATAAAAAACAGAAACTTTCTGTATATCCACCCCGTAAAGAATTTTATCCAGAAACTTTCCGTATATTTTCCGATGATAGGCATAAAAATTCAAATGTCATACTATCCTGAAAAATTCTGAACATGATTCTGTGGAAAAACTCCCTAAAAAGTCCCTTGAACAAGTTACTAATGTCATTCGTTTAAAGCATTACTCTTACAAAAACATAGCTACCTCTACTCAATCCATGAATTACGATCAAACTAATTAGATTAAAAGATGGCCTAACGGTTGAACTCACCCGCCTTGTCAAAGTCTAGCACAAAATCGGGTGCAGTGATATGTCAGACAGTCGGTAGCCGGTAATCGGGAACTTTTGTTAAGATTGCCTGATACTTTTCTCGACTTCCCCTTTTGGCTCTTTCTATCTCGACTTCCCCTTTTGGCTCTTTCTATTAGGTAATTTTCTGTCATCAACGCTGAAAGTTTCTCAGCGATCGCAGTAGAGATAAATTGATCGATCGAAATTCCATCACGAGCCGCTAGATCATCTAAACTTTTCTGTAATGAGTCGGGAATTTGGACTTGGATGGTACTCATGGTAACTTACCTATTAATCGTAGGAAACCTGAAGGCTCAAGCAGACATAAACCAAATTGCACCTGCAAAGTCACGGGTGTTATATGTGATTATACTCTGACATCCTGCTTTAACTGCAAGCTCCAATACCATATCGTCTTTGGGATCACGCAGAAATGGTCGCCACAGGAAGAAAATTTCATGAGGTATCCCAACCGAGCAATAGAAATCAATTAAGTCCTCGTGCTTCTCCCCAGACTTCTACTTACTTTGTCTAGCTTGACCAACTTTTAGCCATGCAAAGATTTGTTGTGGAGTCAGTGTCAACTGAACCCCTGCAATTACCTTAAGCTGGTGATCCCCTCTGCAAACTTCCGGCTCTTGTTGGTCCGTAAACATTAAAACAGAATAATCATCTGGATCAAGCATCCATCCTAATTTACTGCCATGTTTTAAACAATGTAGAATGTTGTCAATTACACGGTTTACCTTTTGATCGGGTGAAAGAATTTCGATAGTCCAATCAGGTGCTTCGGTAAAGTCGTCCTCTGGTTCACCTGCTTGATTGAGGTTAATTCGATTCCATGCAATTACGGCAACATCAGGAACGATCGAACGCCCGCCGAAGGTACATCGCAACTCAGGTAAGGCTGTATAATCAACAGTATGGCTGTCAACCTCAGCTAAAAGACGTTTTTGCAGGATAGAGTGTCGAGTCTTAGGCATCGGTTTCTGAATTGCGACTCCATCCAGGTATTCCCATGCTGGAGAATCCTCCAAATATGGCAATTTGAGGAAATCTTCAAGGGTGAGACTCTCAGCCAAGGAAATCGTCATCGGTTCAAGCAAAGGTTTTTTTTGTGACTTTATTATAAATGAACTTTATCTGGGTTTCTTACCCACGATTCAGGTATATTTGATGAGAATTTGCCATCTCAATCAAATGGGTCGATTTCTTATACCATTTTTCTTTATTCGCGTCACAACGAATGAAGATTTGGCAAGCATTCGAGCGTGGATGTCTGTCATGGATTTAGAAATTTGGTATTAACTATTCTGACTGGTATCACTGGAAATGCTCACAGAGATCACAAAATTGGTCAATTGTCGATAGCTTTTCAGATGCTCTCACCCTGATTTATAAGGCTCCTCTTTTAATCGGGTGAAAAAGGAAAAAATGAAGGCTTATCGCTTAGGGGCAAGCCTAACCTGCTCCTATAATACCAAAATACTCAAACTAACGCTGAACTCTAGACTGCTGAAAAACATCGTCAATGCAAGGCTGTGACCAGTATTTTCCAGTGTCTCTAAACTATTTACCTCAATGGCAGAGCAATATTATTTAAATTCCTAAACATGAGAGATAAACAGTCCCGTAGGGTGGATTAGCGCAGCGTAATCCGCCATATAAGGTGCTAAACATGAGAGATAAATGTTAATTCGCCATATAAGGTGCATTACTTCGTTAATGCACCCTACAGATCGGCGATCGCACTGCGATTAGCGATCGCACTTCGTTAATGCACCCTACAGATCGGCGATCACACTTCCCACTCGGCCGCCGTTGTCAAGCCGGGTGTCCCGCAACGATAACGCCGTACTGGTTGTTGCCGGTGATGCCGACAATCTTCTTCATCCTCGGAACATCGGCCTTCTTCTCCCATATCTGGCTGGTGTAGTTCGTCATCAGCCAAACTTCGTGCCCCGAGTCACCACCGATGATCGCCACTCCGCCGATGTTGCTGCCAGCAATGTCGTGAATCTCCACGGGGCAACTGCGAACCTCGAACCACCGTCCACGGTAGTCGTCGAGGACGGCGACCTGTCTGTTGTTTTCACCGCCGAAGGCGGTCACCCCGTCGTGATTGAACCCCGCGATCCCCTTGAGGGCGAAAGGGGCGGCGTCTCGCGTCCGCTGCCATTGCGGTGCCGAGTAGTTGCTCAGGTAGTAGACCTCTCGGTTGTCAGCGCCGCCGCAGATGACCGGCCCCCCCGCGTCGTTAAAGCCAGAGATGTCTTCGATATCGACGGGGCAGTCAGGCAGCGGTGCCCAAACGCCCACTGCGTAGTTGGCGATGTACGCCACCTTCTTCCCGCCGAACGCGATCAGGCCGCTGAGATTGTGACCGGTCAGTCCATCGACCTTGAACGGCGCATCGGCGATGCGCCGCCAACGGTTTCGGCTGTAGTCGGGGTTGATCGCCACTCGGTCGCCGTTCGGTCCCCCGACGACGGCAACGCCGCCGCAATTGCTGCCCGCCAAGTCCCGAGCCGGGAACACGAGGCCGACCGGAGGGAGTGTCTTCCACGTGTTTGTGGCGTAATCGTCCATGACATGGACGATTACCACCTCCTCGTCGGCCTTTGTCGAGGCGACGTTGAACTCCTCCAGCGTAGCCAGGGGTTGCTTCTCCACGACATCACCTCCCGAATGAATTATCGCCGAACCATTTATTAGACTGACAGTTTCCATCTAAGATACCAAATCAGGGTGATTAGACCGACAGCGTCCATATAAGATCCTGTCTGGGGGTGATTAGACCGACTAGATTCTGCCTAATATCCCAAATCGGGTGATTAGATCGAAAAAGTCCATATAAGACCCCGTATGGGGTGATTAGATTAGACTGATAATTTCAGTGTACTTCCAGTGGCGATCAACGACTAACAAAGTTCATACTATTTAACGAAAATGTTCGCAAGCATAACTAACTAGATTAACCATCTACTTAACTGTTGGTTTGCGGAATTTGGAAGGAGAGGGAAAATATTCTACTCGTTCATTTTTCAGAGCTTGTGCCATGAAATCGCGCCAAATGGGAGCGGCAAAACCACCACCGGTGATACCTTTACCTAAAGTGCGGTTTCGGTCATCTCCAATCCACACCGCGGTGGCTAATTGGGGAACATAACCGACAAACCAGACATTTTTCTCGTTATCAGTAGTGCCGGTTTTTCCCGCTGCCGGACGACCGATTTGGGCCGAGGTGGCTGTTCCTCCCTGAATCACTCCCTGTAACACAGAATTAAGAGAAGCGGTGGCCCAGGGGTCTAAAACTAGCTTCGGTTTGGGTGTATTATCGAGCATGACGTTACCACGGCTATCAGTAACACGCATGATAAAGGTAGGCTTAGAATGCCAGCCATTACTGGCAAAAGTAGCGTAGGCCCCCGCCATTTCCAGAGGTGTCACATCCACGGAACCTAAAGGTAAAGAAGTCACGGCAATTAAAGGACTCTCGAAACCCAACAGACGACAGACTTCAATGACTTTGTTAATCCCGACGCGACGACCGAGAACAACTGCGGGAATATTCAGAGACTGCATCAGAGCGCTACGTAGGGAAACTTGACCAGAATAGCCGCCACCGTAGTTTTTTGGGCTATAGAAGCCGCCGGCCTCGCGAAAACGTATGGGAGCATCATTAACCACGGTTTCGGGGGTAAAACGACCACTAGCGAAGGCAGTATAATAGACGAAAGGTTTAAAAGCTGACCCCGGTTGACGACGGGATTGAATGGCGCGGTTTAATTGACTTTTATTGTAATCAACGCCACCGACGAGCGCCTTGACGAAATGGGTGCGGGGATCCACTGCGACTAGAGAAATTTGTAGGTCTTTGGTACGAATACCGCGACCACGCAAGCTATTATAGGCCCGTTGGATGGTAGATTCGGCCATGTTTTGAAAGTCGAGATCGATCGTGGTTTGAATCCGCATTCCCCCTTTAGTTAGGGTTTCCTTGCCAAATTTTTGCCGCAATTCTGCCACCACTGCATCGGTAACGTAGGGTAATTTACTTTCTTGCCAAGCGGTGGGTTTACCCAGTTTCAGAGGTTCCTTTAAAGCGGCCTCTTCCTGTGCGGGGGTAATCCAACCTAAGCTACGCATCCGACTGAGAACCAGTGCCTGTCTTTCCTTGGCGGTTTTATAATTATTAAAAGGACTATAAACTTCCGGCGCTTGGATTAATCCGGCCATCATCGCCGATTCTGCTAAATTTAACTCGGCAGCGGGTTTATTAAAATAACTTTTAGCGGCGGTTTGCACTCCGTAATTATTATGACCCCAATAGATATTATTGAGGTACATTTCCAGAATGTCATTTTTGCTAAAAACCTGTTCCACTCGTACTGCCAGGACTGCCTCGGCTAATTTACGGCTAACGGTGCGCTGATGGGAAAGAAAAATATTTTTGACTAACTGCATGGTGATAGTAGATGCACCTTCCACCACACCGCCACTTTTCCAGTTAGCGACTACTGCCCGGCCGATACTATTAGGATTAATACCACGATGGTGATAAAAATGGCTATCTTCGATCGCCATCACTGCGCGTTTCAGATTGGGAGATATTTGATCGAGTTCCACCACTTCCCGATTCGCTTCTCCGTGTAAGCTGGTCAGGGGTCTGCCTTTAACATCGTAGATATAACTGGTTTCCGTGGGGACGTAACCCCGTAAAATCCTCACATCGGGTAGATTGCGGTAACTAATCGCCAATCCTACCACAGCCCCCGTCACCACGGCCGTGGATACCATCAACAGGCCGAGAGCGGTTCCTCCTGCAACTCTAGAGACTCCTTGGAAAAAGCTATCCGAGTCACTACTAGGTTTCTGCTCTTTGTCTTGATTGCCGAGGGTACTGGTGGACACGATGGTTACAATTTCCTTTTTCCAAGAGGGGACTGATCGATCGAACTGGTTTGAAAGTCTATTCTAAAGGTTTTGTTAAAAAATCGAATACTAGCTTACAGCAATTATGGCCGATCTGGCTCTAGTTTGATCGGTCATGACAGTGCGATTCGGGGCAGCATAGTTAGGTATCAGCGACAAAATAGGGTATCGCGGGTATTTCTGCCAGTTACTGGGTTAGTTCCCGTCGCTCTCTCACAAAGATATTTTTCCACATCCGAGCGAATAATTGCATCGGTAAAATCGGCCCCGTCGATAATTGCACCTTTGATTAAAATGTTAGTGGCAAAAGCTCCTTCGAGAACAGCATTGGTAAAGTTGGCTTTGGTTAAACGGGCCGATTCTAAATCCACATTTCTCATATTGGCATCGCTAAAGTTGGCCCCCTCCAAGTTGGCAGAAAAAAAGCGTACTCCTTCCAGATTGGCATGACTGAAGTTACTACCGCGCAGATTAGAGTGATCGAAGGTGGAATCGCGCAAATCCTGCCCCGCAAAGTCGTTATCGGTCAAATTGCGATTATTATAACTTAGCGCTTGGGCCGGAGCCAAGGAGAATAATAATACTAATATACTAGCAAAAAGGGTTAGTAGAGTTTTGCGAGAAAATTGCGCCATATTGCCACCTGATCAATCAACCCTTTCTATAATAAGCTGTACTGCATTTAAACCGCCTATTGGGAATTTTAGTACAAATGCTCGAACTACCCGCTTCCCTATACCTTTGAAACAGGATTTAGTATTCCCAATGACAATATCGAAAGAGCGATCGCTAAAGGGGCGGGAACTTGGGAAATTGACATCCTCACCACCGTAAACGGACGGTGAGGATGTCAAGCTAGGGAAAAAACAGCAAAAATCGATCGCTCTTGCCATGATTTGTTAACCTTTGACGCACATCACCTGCTTGAGAGTGGCGACAATTTCCACTAGATCCGCCTGTTGATTCATCACCTGTTGGATCGGTTTATAAGCTCCCGGAATCTCATCAATAACGCCCTCATCTTTGCGGCATTCAACCCCTTGGGTTTGGGCGATTAAATCATCAAGAGTAAAGGTTTTTTTAGCCAGATTTCTCGACATCAAGCGCCCGGCCCCGTGGGAACAGGAACAGAAGCTATTATGTTCTCCTTTGCCCTTAACAATATAAGATTGCGCTCCCATGGAACCGGGGATAATACCATAATCGGTTTCTCTGGCGCGGACGGCTCCTTTTCGGGTGACATAAACCTCCTCCCCAAAATGAATTTCTTTTTCGGCATAATTGTGATGACAATTAACCACTAAGAGGGGTTTAGTTGGTTTGCCTCCCGCTAGATGTTTTTCAAGAATGCGTTTAAATCTAGCCATCATAATTTCCCGATTATAACGGGCATATTCCTGGGCCCATTGCAGGTCGTGCCAGTAGGCGGTAAATTCTTCTGTACCGGCGACAAAGTAGGCCAAATCGAGGTCAGGCAATTTACCTTCTGCTAGTTTGGCTAACTCTTTAGCAGTATTAATATGACATTGGGCTAGTTGATTACCAATACCTCTAGAACCGGAATGCAGCATTAACCAAACTTGATTGTCTGTATCTAAACAAATTTCGATAAAGTGATTACCACCCCCCAGAGAACCCATTTGTTTAAGGGCTTTTTTCTCTAGGTTTTGCACGCCTCGATGAATCTGTTTAAATTCCGCCCATTTTGGCCATTTAGTTACTTCCCGATCCACTTCTTTATTTTCCGCAAAACCGACGGGAATATTTTCTTCCACATCGAGGCGAATTTTTTTAAGTTTTCCCTGCAATTGTTCACCGGTGAAAGGCATTTTTAGGGCAGCCATGCCGCAACCGATATCGACTCCGACGGCGGCAGGAATTACGGCATCTTTGGTGGCAATCACCGAACCGACTAAAGCGCCTTTACCCAAGTGAACATCGGGCATTAAAGAAATGTGTTTATAAACAAAAGGTAGGGAAGCGACATTTTTGGCCATTTGGGTTTCTTGGGGTCCCAATTCATGGCCCGCCCAAGATAAAATCGGTGTTGGTGTGGAAAGTGCCAGAGTTTCGTAAGTCATATTTTTTATGAAATAATCAAATAAAAAGCCAATACAACTAAAATAACGCAATTGAGATTCTGCGATAAATTAGATAAATTGTTATCGGCGATCGTGTTTTAACACAGAGGATAAGCTGTTGACTATCTAAATTACTCGTTCAGACTGCACCAGAGTTCTGAGCATTTGTACTAAAATTGTCAAGACGCAGTTTAAATGCAGTACAGCTTATTACCTATATTACATTATATACTACATTCGTGTTATCAACAAGTTCCCAGAAAGAGCAGGCATTGGGGAGCTTTTTGCTGTGATCGGTAAACAGTAAGCTGTTCAGCATCTAAATAGCGTATAACAGAAACAGTAACTTAGTCAAAAAATTCAATGATGAGCAATCTTACTGATTTACTCGCACTTCCATTTGGCAAACCTTTAGCTGAGATCGATGCCACAATCCTTGAGAGTTTTGGGGATAATTGTTACAAAATAAATGATCAGATTTATTTATTAACAATGAGTATTGACAATATTCCTGTATATAGAGGTCTTGCTTGGGTAGTTTCTGAGCGGGCAGCCGCCTGGATTTTTACAGGTCGTTGGTCTGATGATGAAATCAAACTGCCGCCACCAGATATTCTTTTACCAATGTTTACTATAAAAGATTATCAAAGTGTTTGTGAATTTGGCCGGCAAGTAGATCAGAAAAACTTTGTTAATGATCTTCCAGGGCCGCGAAGAGTAAAATTTAGCAACTACACTTACTATTATCGCATGGTAGAACCCCGTCAATCGGATGATCCTATTGGTATCGAGATCGATCGCCGACCAGAACAGTATAGGTATTGGGGAAATTCTCTAGTCATTATTAATAGTTGGCAAAGAACGATAACTAAAACCTTTCTTGACTTTCAACAATGTTCTCTTAACAATTTAAGAGGAGGGGGAGTCAATACTGGTAGTCATCTTATTCAGTTGAGAAGTTTTGGAAAGCCTGATAATTATCGGGAATCTATTTTATCTGTTTTTAATCCACCTACTCTATGCTATTTTGATTTGGGCTTAGAATTTGGGCCTTCTGTAGATATGCGTTTGGCCTACATCTACATCTATTTACAACCTAACTGTAGCAGTTTATTTTCCGAGGAAACCCGTTCTTCTACCTTTAGGGTTTTTTCTGGTGATCTTCTTTACGGAAATAGATTAATTAGTGCCTCTGAATTAGAGGATTTTCCTGGGTTAATTAACAGTTTTCAAGATAGCAGATTTAAACGATATGACACCGATACTTATATTCAAGAAATAAATGGAATACGCACAGGAACAATTGTTTTTACTCATGATTACATAATCTTATATTAATAAGTAGGTGGGTGGAATTAAATATAAGATGAACGTAGGTTGGGTTGAAGCATGAAACCCAACGCCCGCTCATGTTAGGCTACCGCTAACCCATCCTACAAATAATTGTGCCTCCCTACTTAGCACGATCTTTCAGTTATTAATAAAGTAAAGTGGCTCTTCTGGTTTCTGTGTGGAAACGAGGTCTATACTGATACTTTCTTCCGCAAAATAGCCCTAAAAGTCTTGCCCGATAAGCATTTCACGATTCCATAAGCAAAAATTATCACACAAAGTCGAGAAGAGCCGTAAAGTGCGGTAAATTTCTGAACTCTGGTAATGATCTTGATGTCTGAGATTCATATTTTCTACTTAAAAGAGAGGAAGTGAGGGATTTCCACCACCACTCCAGGGAAACCAAGGAGAGCGAGCATGGAGTGGTAAGAACTAAGAGTTTGTCTCACTTCTGACTCCTTTCCTTCACCACTAACTCTTTGATCCCGAACTGACATTAGCAATACTACCAAAAAGGTTCGGATACCTACACTATCGAGAAAGCGGGGTTATTTTGCACTATAGAGATAACGAAGGAACTGATAGGGGTGGGTATCGCCTAAAAACCGAGTACAGTTCCGATTCTAGAAGTCACTATAGTTGTATCGGAGCAGCACAAAGATTATGGGAAAAGTAGTTGGAATTGACTTAGGGACGACTAACTCCTGCGTCGCGGTTATGGAAGGGGGCAAACCCACCGTTATCGCCAACGCCGAAGGATTTAGAACCACGCCCTCAGTCGTCGCCTACGCCAAAAATGGCGAGCGCCTAGTAGGACAAATCGCCAAACGTCAAGCGGTAATGAACCCGCAAAATACTTTTTATTCCGTCAAACGCTTCATCGGCAGGAAATTCAACGAAGTTACCAACGAAGCCACGGAAGTATCCTACAAAACTCTCCAAGACGGCAACGGCAACGTTAAATTAGACTGTCCTGCCCAGGGCAAACAATTCGCCCCCGAAGAAATTTCCGCCCAGGTACTGCGGAAACTGGTGGAAGATGCCAGTAAATACCTCGGCGAAACCGTTACCCAAGCAGTCATCACCGTACCCGCTTATTTTAATGACTCCCAACGTCAAGCCACTAAAGATGCCGGTAGAATTGCTGGGATTGAAGTTCTCCGCATTATCAACGAACCCACTGCCGCCTCTCTTGCCTACGGATTAGACAAAAAAGCTAACGAAACCATTCTCGTTTTTGACTTGGGTGGGGGAACCTTTGACGTATCGGTTCTAGAAGTGGGTGATGGTGTCTTTGAAGTTCTCGCTACCTCTGGAGATACTCATCTCGGTGGTGATGACTTCGATAAAAAAATCGTCGATTATTTAGCCGGAGAATTCAAAAAAGTTGAAGGAATAGATCTCCGTCAAGATAAACAAGCCCTGCAACGTCTCACAGAAGCGGCAGAAAAAGCCAAAATTGAACTTTCTAGCGTTACCCAAGCGGAAATTAACCTGCCCTTCATCACCGCTACCGCCGAAGGACCAAAACACCTAGATACCACTTTAACCAGAGCTAAATTTGAGGAAATTTGCGCTGATTTAATCGATCGCTGTCGTATTCCCGTCGAAAATGCCATCCGTGATGCCAAAATCAATAAATCTGCCCTCGATGAAGTGGTTCTCGTCGGTGGTTCAACCCGGATTCCCGCCGTTCAGGAATTAGTTAAAAAAGTTCTGGGCAAAGATCCTAACCAAAGCGTTAACCCCGATGAAGTGGTAGCCGTCGGCGCTGCTATTCAAGGCGGTGTCCTCGCCGGTGAAGTCAAAGATATTCTTCTACTTGATGTTTCGCCCTTGTCTTTGGGTGTGGAAACCCTCGGCGGTGTGATGACGCGGATTATTACCCGCAACACCACTATCCCCACCAAAAAATCGGAAGTTTTCTCCACAGCAGTAGATGGACAAACTAACGTGGAAATCCACGTCCTGCAAGGGGAACGGGAAATGGCCAAAGATAACAAGAGTTTGGGAACTTTCCGACTCGATGGTATCCCTCCCGCTCCTCGTGGTGTGCCTCAAATCGAAGTGGTCTTCGACATCGATGCTAACGGTATTTTAAATGTCACCGCTAAGGATAAAGGTACAGGAAAAGAACAATCGATCAGCATCACCGGCGCTTCTACCTTGCCCCAAAATGAAGTGGAACGCATGGTTAATGAGGCAGAATCGAACGCCTCGGTCGATAAGGAACGTCGTGAACACATTGAACGCAAAAATCAAGCTGATTCCCTCGTTTATCAAGCTGAGAAGCAGTTAGCCGAGTTGGGCGATAAGGTTCCCCCATCCGAGAAAAATAAAGCCCAGGCATTGATTAAAGATCTGAAAGAAGCGATCGCTCAAGACGATGATGGTAAGATCAAAACCATCCTACCGGAATTACAACAAGCCCTCTACGCGATCGGTAGCAGTATGTATCAGCAAGGAGTCCCTAGTAATCCCCCCGGTGGCAATGATGACAATGGCCCCTCTGGTGGTGCTGGTGGCGGCGATGATGTCATCGATGCGGAATTCTCCGACGCTAAATAAAAATTAAGTTCTTAGCTTCGGGAAGGACACAAGTTAACTTGTGTCCTTTTTTTGTTGCGGCTTTCTTACAGATAAGTAGGGTCTGCTGAAAAAGTTTTTCGGTGGGGGTTGGGGGTTGGGGGTTGGGGGTTGGGGGATGGGGGATGGGGGATGGGTTTTACCGATTTTCAGGTGGTCAACTACCTAATTTTCAGGGAAAAAGTACCTGAATTT
>NZ_JADBRW010000412.1:0-3217 GCF_020247025.1 Microcystis sp. M109S1 | reverse complement strand
GTTTTTTCCAATCAGTTAGCATTGAAGAAGTTTCAGCATATCCTACTCTTTCTTGCTTTTCGTACCAAGCTTGTGTTCGTTCGTGGAGAGCTTTATTGTAAACCAATCTTACACAGCCCAAGGTGCGCCGCAATAGCGACTCTTGTTCTGGTGTGGGGTAAAATCGAAACGAGTAGGCTTTTTCCATGTCTCACATTTTAGCATATATAGCGTTTCCTGTTAACAAGAGGTACATTCTCAATCCTGAAAAGCTTAATCAGCAAAGGTTAAAGTGTGCCACCCAGATGTGAGAACCGCTATATTTCGTAAATGTGCTAATATTTAACAGTAAAGCCGTCGTAGAACGACGGGGTTTCAGTCCCAAATTTTCGATGATAGATTTTAATACTCTCGCTGAATTTTCCCGCAACTATTGCATCTCGATTTGTGCCTTTTTAGTACCCGCTAACTTAGTAACCACCGTTTTAACAGTTCTTTTTCTCTATTTCGGTCGTCCTACCCGTCAAATCTTCCCCATTGCTTCCCTAGCTTTGTTGTTCGCTGTCACCATGTTTCTCCACGTCGCCACCTGGTTAATGATCGGTGTGGTTATGGCCCCCACTTTTATCCTCTTTGGACTGGGTTTAACCTGTTTTGTGATCAATCTTCAAGCCATCAGCGATCGCCAAAGCTTGGAACAGTTATTACACACTGGGGTTAGTCGTCTGGCCCGCTCTTCCAACTAAGGAAAAGAGCCAAGACTTCCCACTTCCCACTTCCCACATAGTTGAACCAATAGGCTAATCTTGATGCGTCCAAGAGCGATGAGCCAGACGCAAACCCCAATCGAGCAGATAACCAATCGCGCCAATAACGAGAATCACTGCCATCAACTCTGAATAAGCGAGTCGATCGCGTGTATCGAGAATATAATAACCCAAACCCGCACTAACCCCCAGCATTTCCGCCGGGACAAGAACGATCCAGATAATACCGATAGCCAAACGAAAACCAGTTAAGAGATGGGAGAGGATCGCAGGCAGAATAATCTGGAAAACCGTTTCCCCTCGGGTAGCACAGAGACTGCGGGCTAAAGTCAACCAAGAGCGATCAACCGCGTTAACCCCGGCAGCCGTATTGAGAAGGATCGGCCAGATAGCCGCCACCGTCAGCAAAAAATACACGGGTAGATCACCAATTCCCAAAACCATCACCGCTAAAGGCATCCAAGAAAGGGGCGAGATCATGCGTAGAAATTGAAATACGGCCGACAAAGCTGATTCAAGGGAGCGATACAACCCGATTAATACCCCCAACGGCAAACCGATGGCACTAGCGAGAGCCAAGCCCACAAGAACCCGGCGGCAACTGGTGAGGATATGGGGCATAATCTCCCCCCGAACAAAAAGATGTAATAAAGCGACAAAAGATCGCTCAGGGGAAAAATCATTTAAAATCGGGTTTGAGTGCCATAGAGGACTGGTAAATAGCCACCAGAGCAATAATCCAAAGCCTATACCCCATAAGGGTAGTAAAGATATTGGCGGGGAGGTCAAAGATTGTGACTTCATAGGTTAGGACCCTTAAAATTTGATCGTCTCGATGCGGGAGAGATTATTCGGTAAGCCGAAAGCTTTCGGTCCGCCCACCTGTTGCAAGGCATTACGGACAAAAGAGTCATCCACGAGATCCCGCGCCACCTGTCGGGGTTGCAGTTTTTGAAGAAAATCCGTATTTCCTTCTACCTGAGTGGTTTTGAGCAAGCGTACCAGTTCCTCCGTATAGGAAGGGAAAGGATAGGGCTGGAAATCAATCCGGTTGACTTGCCAGTCTGGATTCTGGATCGCTCCCTCTTTCTTATAGAAATTGCGATCGTAGTAAGTAAGCGCCCGTTGCAATACTGGCAGCGGGTGAGGCGTATATTTTCCACCATCTTTAGAGAGAATCCGGGCCACTTCGGAGCGATTGCCCCGTGACCAGAGTTGAGCTTTAACGAGGGCGTTTACCACCTTCTGCGTCCATTGTTTCCGTTGCCTAATATCCTCCTCGTGAACAAAGACGACGCAACAGGCGTGATTCTTCCAGACATCGCCGGTGAAACGGAGAACCCTACCGGTTTTTAGATTTTCCGCCGCCGCGTTGAAAGGTTCAGCAACAATAAGCTAAACGGCGCTTAACCTGCATGATCCAATAGCTATAACCCTTTTGGAGTCTATATCGGTGATCCGAAGTAAAAGCCGTTTAGCTTATAACCACCGATGCTCTTATTGGCGAGGGCTGATACCATATCCGGGGGCGGGAGAACCACTAGATTAACCTCGTTAGGAGCTATCGGCGCGTCCTTGGCTTTGCGAACTATTTTCAGCCCGTTACGTTGTAAGAGTTGTTGCAAGACCAAATTATGAATCGAATACCAGAAAGGAACCGCGATCGTTTTACCTCCCAATTCCCTGGGATTTTCAATATCGGGAAGGACGGTGAGGGCTGAGCCGTTGGTATGGTTCCAAGCGACGATTTTAGCGGGGAAATTGCGCCCGTAACGAATCCAGATCGAGGTGGGAAAAAGAACATGAATAACGTTCACCTGCCGAGCGAGAAAGGCTTCAACAATCTGCGCCCAAGAGCGGAATAGGCGTGGTTGTTCTGCCGTTAAACCTTCCGCTTGATAAAGTTTTCGCGAGTGGGCCACCAATAGGGGGGCGGCATCCGTAATCGGTAGATAACCGATTTTCACAGGCTGGTCGTTGGCATTGGCGTTAACAGGGAGACTCCCACTATCGGCGGCGATTGCTGCTCCGAAGGAACTCGTAAACAGTGCCGAAAGTTTCAGAAAATCTCGACGGCTCATGCCGCAACAAGCACAATTATCGTCTAGGTTCATGGATTTACAGTGTCATGACAAGGGCTAATTCTTGAAAAATTGACCGGCGTAGATCACTCAACAGCTTTGCTGACTCGAAACGGGGTTTCGGCATCGAGATGGTCCATTCTCGGCGGATGCCCACCGGATGACGGCCCATGAGAAGAACTCGATCGGCCACTAATAGGGCTTCATCGATGTCGTGAGTAACGAGGAGAACCGTGCTGTTATAGAGAGCTAAGCTTTTCCGCATTTAAGTTACATTGACAGCATTACCCTTATTTTTAAGTTTTCTACTCCATTTAATAATCAATCCCCCTTCATTTAAAAGCTGATTGACTACTTTTTCGAGTTCTTCTTTATTTTCAAATTCTCGAT
>NZ_JADBRW010000411.1:0-12457 GCF_020247025.1 Microcystis sp. M109S1 | reverse complement strand
GTTTTTTCTAAAGGTGGTAAACGACGTAAATATGGTGGCTCTACCACAAGACATGGGTTCCGTAAAGGAGATTTAGTTTCTTCTCCCAAAGGAATTGGTTATGTTAGTGGAGATACCGAAAAACAGCTATCTGTAAGCGATGCCAATGGTCAACGATTGGGACAGATAGCTGTTAGCAAGATTCAGTTAATTCGTCGTTCTAACGGTTTAATTGTTTCTCGCTAACTAATATAAAGCCGCCCTCCGCTATCGCTAAAGGGCGGGGTTTCAGACCCAGTTTTTCAATGAAAATTCTCAGAACCCAAACCCTGCGCGGTCCCAACTACTGGAGTATTCGTCGCGACAAGATCATTGTTATGCGCCTAGATCTCGAAGATCTCGCAGAGAAGCCATCGAATGAAATCCCAGGCTTTTACGAGGGATTAATCGACGTTCTCCCCAGTTTAGTCGAACATTACTGCTCCCCCGGTTATCGCGGCGGTTTCTTTGAACGAGTCCGCACCGGGACTTATATGGGCCACATTATCGAACATATCGCCCTAGAATTGCAGGAACTGGCGGGAACTCCCGTCGGGTTTGGTCGCACTAGAGCCACCTCCACCCCCGGAGTCTATAACGTGGTATTTGAGTACGTTGACGAGCAAGCGGGACGTTATGCAGGTCGGGCCGCCGTGCGTTTGTGTCAATCCCTTGTCGATACGGGAACCTATTCTAAGGAAGAATTGGCCCAGGATTTAGCCGATTTACGCGATTTATGCAATAATGCCGCCCTTGGTCCGAGTACCGAAACCATCGTCAAAGAAGCACAAGCTAGAAATATCCCCTGGTTACTCCTGAGCGCTCGTTCCATGGTGCAATTGGGCTATGGCGTTCACCAAAAGCGCATTCAAGCCACTTTAAGCAGTTTTTCGGGGATTTTAGCCGTTGAGTTGGCCTGTGACAAGGAAGGCACGAAAACTATCCTCAAGGATGGAGGGATTCCAGTCCCCCGGGGTACGGTGATTCAATACTTGGATGAATTGCCAGCGGCAATCGAGGAAGTGGGAGGATTTCCCATCGTGATTAAACCCCTCGATGGCAACCACGGCCGCGGCATCAGCATCGATGTTAAAAATCAACAGGAAGCAGAGGAAGCCTATGATCTAGCCAGTGCCGCCTCGAAAACCCGCAGTGTGATCGTAGAAAGGTACTATAAAGGCAGTGATCACCGAATTTTAGTCATCAATGGCAAAGTTGCCGCCGTGGCCGAACGGATCCCCGCTCACGTCGTCGGTGATGGGCGCTCAACTATAGAAGAATTAATCGAAATTACTAATCAGGATCCCAACCGGGGTGACGGTCATGCCAACGTTTTAACTAAAATAACCATTGACAAAACCGCCCTTAATGTGCTAGGAAAACAGGGCTATGAATTAACCAGCATTTTAGAACAAGGTGCGATCGCCTATCTGCGGGCCACCGCTAATTTAAGCACCGGCGGCATCGCCGTGGATCGTACCGACGAAATTCACCCCGAAAACGTCTGGATCGCCCAAAGAGTGGCAAAATTAATCGGTTTGGACATTGCCGGTATCGATGTGGTGACAGATGATATCCGCAAACCCCTGAAAGAAGTGGACGGGGTAATCGTAGAAGTCAACGCTGCCCCCGGTTTTCGGATGCACGTCGCCCCTAGTCGCGGTTTACCCCGCAATATCGCCGCCCCAGTTATCGATATGTTATTCCCCCCCGGGACTCCCAGTCGCGTGCCAATTCTGGCGATTACGGGAACTAACGGCAAAACCACCACTAGCCGCTTAATTTCTCATATTTGCCGACAAACGGGGAAAGTAGTCGGATTTACCACGACGGACGGGGTATATATCGATGATTATCTGGTAGAAAAGGGCGATAACACCGGTCCCTACAGTGCCAGTATGATTTTGAAGGAGCCCACGGTCGAGATTGCCGTGTTAGAAACGGCCCGGGGTGGTATCCTGCGATCGGGTTTAGCCTTTAATCAGTGCGATGTGGGAGTGGTGTTAAATGTGGCCGCCGACCATTTGGGTATCGGTGATATCGACACCATCGAACAGATGGCGAAGGTAAAAAGCGTTGTGGCCGAGGTGGTTAGCGCCGAGGGTTACGCGGTCTTAAATGCCGATGACCCTTTGACCGTTAGTATGGCCGAAAAAGTGAAGGGAAGAGTCGCTTATTTTTCCATGAGTCCCGATAACCCGATTATTCACGACCATATCCGTCGCGGTGGCATGGCCGCCATTTATGAGAATGGCTATCTGTCGATTCTAGAGGGAGAATGGACGCTGAGAATCGAGGAAGCGGTCAATATTCCCGTGACTATGCAGGGAATGGCTCCTTTTATGATTGCTAACGCCTTGGCCGCCTGTTTAGCGACTTTTGTGCAGGGTATCGATATCGAGTTAATTCGCCAAGGGGTCCGAACTTTTAAACCTTCCGTGGCCCAGACCCCCGGCAGGATGAACCTGTTTGACTTGGGACACCATCACGCTTTAATCGATTATGCCCATAATCCCGCCGGATACGAAGCCGTCGGCGGTTTTGTCGGCAATTGGTCCGGGGAAAAAGTCGGCGTGGTTGGGGGACCTGGCGATCGACGCGATGATGATTTAATTTTATTAGGGAAATTATCGGCCCAAATGTTCGATCGAATTATTGTCAAGGAAGATAACGATACTCGCGGTCGCCGACGGGGGGAAGTGGCCGATTTAATTCTCAGGGGAATTAGCCAAGAAAATGCCAGTATGCGTCCGGAAGTGATTCTCGATGAAACGGAGGCTTTAGAGAAGGCTTTAAGCACGGTTTCTGAGGGGGGTTTAGTGGTAATTTTCCCGGAAAGTGTCACCCAGGCGATCGATTTGATCGAGAAACATCGACCCCTGACCGATAATCAGGGTTAGAAGTTAGGAAAAATAGCTAGAAAATAAAGTAGTGCCAATTGTTACTGAGTACGATAGTTTAATCAAAATCAGCCGAAATCCCTATTATGAGACTCGGCTTGGTTCCGCTTATTTGGGTAATAGCCTGACTCTGATGGGGGAGTTGCCGGATGAGAGTGTCGATTTGATTTGTACTTCCCCACCCTTTGCCTTAGTAAGAAAAAAAGAATATGGCAATGTGGACGCTGATGATTACGTTGAATGGTTTAAAATATTTGCTGGTGAATTTTATCGTATTCTCAAGCCCAAAGGCTCCCTAGTTATAGATATTGGTGGTAGTTGGCTTAAAGGTTTTCCCGTCCGTTCTCTGTATCATTTCGAGTTAGTTATAGAACTTTGTAAACCGAGATTAGAAGGTGGACTAGGTTTTTTTCTCGCCCAAGAACTTTTTTGGTATAATCCAGCCAAACTTCCTACCCCCGCAGAATGGGTGACAGTCAGGAGGGAACGCGTCAAGGATGCTGTCAATACCGTTTGGTGGTTATCGAAGGAGCCGCACCCGAAAGCCAACAACAAGAGAGTTTTACGCCCTTATAGCGAGGCAATGAAAAACCTGATTAAAAATGGTTATGAGGCCAAACTGCGCCCGTCAGGACATGATATTTCCACTAAATTTCAGAATGACCGAGGAGGAGCTATTCCCCCAAATATTATTACTGATTCTATTCAGGAAAGAGGCGCATCTATAGGTAGTCCAGTCCTAGGAGAGTTCAACTGGATTTTAGAGAATGATTTAGGGCAGCCAGTAAATGTTATATCTGCTTCTAACACGGCATCTAATGATTACTATCAAAGAAGATGTAAGGAAGAAGGGGTGAAACCCCATCCTGCTAGATTTCCGCAAGCTTTACCCGAATTTGTTATTAGTCTCTGTACTGAGCCTGGGGATTTAGTTCTCGATCCTTTTGCTGGTTCAAACATGACAGGACGAGTAGCTGAAACCCTTGAGCGTCGTTGGTTAGCGTTTGAATTAAATGAAGATTATATGATAGCGTCGCAGTTTCGATTTGAACAAGATGCTCCTTTAGTCGTAGCGCCTATAAAGGATAGAAAAACTCTTAAAGCACGAGCCTTAGAACTGGCTAATGATTATCCTGACAAAAGCTTAACAATGGATAATCAAAAACCTTTTGTTCAGTTGGATTTGTTTCCTGCAAGCGATGATAGTATGACAGACAAAAAAATCATCAGATTTACCTACGGCGACCAGTTTTCTCCTAAGCAATTTCAAGTATCTGAATTAGTACAACTTTGTTCTGATTGTCTTCCCGATCGTCGAGTGCTTCAGGATGAGATTGCTAAACGTTATTATGCTGGTCATTCCAGCCAAAACGATCTACAGAAAGGAGAGAATCGTGGCAAACTTGCCATGAATACATTTCTTTCCCTTCGTGCTTATAAGTTGGTTGAATCAATTGATGGTGATGATTGGCAGTATCGACTCACGGATATCGCTAATGAAATATTAGACAATCAACAAGATAGTGAGACAGTTTTCACAATTTTTGCTCGCCATATTCTTGTTAACCTAACTGGAATGTCCCTAATAAAAGCCATAGAAGCGATTAATAGCAGGGGAGATAAACCCCAGCTAGAAATCATCGCTTACGAACTTCAAGAAATGGGGTATTCACTCTCGACCAATTGTACTTATGTTAGTACCATGAGACAATGGTTACAAGAAGCCAAAGTCCTAGAGAAAAGTTACGAGATTAACTGGGATCGAGTCTATGATCTATTAGAACTCGATCGAGACTATATTGACGAGCTTTATACTCTTAGTTCCGAACAAAAATATTTTTTACTGGCTATGCTTCAGATGGCGATTACTGAGCTAACCGAGTGGAATAAAATTACCAGATACGCCACCAGTGTTTATAAAATCCGATTCCCCTCGAAATCTTTTGTTCAGGATATTATTCAACCTTTAGTAAAAGTCGGCTTAATTGCAACTGAGAAAACAACCGGTGGACGAGGAGCGAAACCTAATCTTGTCAAGCTTACTGAGAAATCACAGCTAGAACTGTTATCTAGATTATTACAATCTATATCCGATATTACAGAAATCTCCCAAACGGAGCTAAATCGAAGTTTTGAAGATGTTGTTAATGACCTAGATAATCCCGATAAACATATTAAAGGTAAAGCTCTTGAACTGCTGGCGATTTGGATGATTCGTCTCACCAGTCTTAGATTCACAAAATGGCGGAAAAGAGACTATGAAACTGGACAGGGTGAAGTAGATGTTCTGGCAGCATCAGACCGCTTTGTTTATCATCGTTGGCAAATTCAGTGTAAAAATACAAAGCGAGTAGATGTAGAAGTATTAGCCAAAGAAGTTGGTATGACCTTCGTAACGGGGTCTGACGTAGTTATGATTGTGACTACTGGTGAATTTACTAGAGACGCTTTTCAGTATGCTTATCGAATGATGGAAGTATCGAGATACTATATGGTGTTGATACAAAAAGAAGACATTGATGCAATTAAACAAGATAGAACCAATATTATTAAAATTCTTGATCGTCGTGCAAGGCGCGTGTTCGCCAAGAAAGAGTTGGGCTTAACTGATGATACAATTGACGAGATAGAAATTGAAGATAATTCACTGGCAGAGTTATTGGAAGTCTCTGGAGAGGAATAAAATTCCAGAAAATATTCAGCTTGGCATCAGTCAACGATTTTTAAAAGCTTCGATCGCCAGCAAAGTATCCCTAGGGCTTGCTGAATAAATCTAAAAACTTTGTTGGATAAGGCTTTTAGACTTTTTTTCCCTCAAAAAGTGCCGGACCTGGGAGTGATCGGGGGTAAAATTCCGGGACTTTTTCCCTGAAAATTAGGTAACTGACTACCTCAAAATCGGTAAAACCCTACACCCTACACCCCACACCCCACACCCTGCCCCCACGAAAAACTTTTTCAGCAGACCCTAGCTATCTCGCCATTGAGATAACTGCTGTCGAACGCTAATTGCCTACTCTCATCTGAACCAAATTCTTAAATCTTACTGAAATCGCCTAAAACTGACTGAAAGTGTCGGCTAATTTATCAGCAATTCCCTCGATCCAAATTTCATCTTGTTTAGTATAACTGCGCGGCGCATTTGCCGCCAAAATTAACACCCCTTCCTTACCGATGGGTTGACAGATTAAGCCTTGGGTGTTTTCTGGCAAATAGTCAAACTCGATTTTAGCGGGATATAAATTTAAATTAACTAAATAAACGGCTTTACCAGTTTCTAAAACTCTTTTGATAATATTACTAACTTTAACTTCAGAATTCTCCCTTAGGATACCGCGACGTAATAAAACTTCTCCCCGATAATAAACGATCAGAGATTTTGTCACGGTGTTAGTTAAAAGTAAATGGGAAGCCCAAGCAAGCTCAATTTTAACCGCTTCTGGCAAATCTGGGGCAAATTCCAGTCCTTCGCGCCCGATTAATTCCACAGCATCCGGTAAGCGGGGTTGAACTCTTTGCCAGATTAAACCCACCAAAATTAAAACCCCACTCAAAATCACTCCCATCACATCGGAACGCGCTTGCGATGGGGTTAAATCGGCAGTGGCAAAACGATTAAACATTAATACCGTACCCCCGACGATGCCGGCGAACAGGGGTAACAGTCTTAAAATACGATTGGGATCAGCTTGTGCCATAGCTGAGAACTATTCCTCGTCTGGTTCTAGAATACGTTGAAAAAGATAGCCTGTACCTCTAGCGGTGAGAATTAACTCAGGATTGCTGGGATCATCCTCTAATTTGGCTCGTAAACGGGAAATATGCACATCTACCACCCGCGTATCCACATGACGTTCGGGGGTATAACCCCAAACTTCCTGAAGGATTTCCGAGCGCGAAAAAGCTTCTCCCGATCGACTGACCAATAATTCTAGTAAACTAAATTCCATACCGGTCAGACGGATGCGTTCATCCCCCTTATAAACTTGGCGTTTATTGGTATCGATTTTAATTGAACCGATATGAATCACACCAGAACTGGGAATCCCCGGGGCGCCATTTTTCTCTACCCGACGCAACACCGAACGAATCCGCGCTTCGAGTTCTTTGGGAGAAAAAGGTTTAACTACATAGTCATCCGCGCCCAATTCTAGCCCGGTAATTCGATCGGCCACATCCCCCAAAGCCGTTAACATAATGATAGGAATATCCGATTCTTTGCGGAGTTCCTGACAGACACCGTAACCGTCTAATTTCGGCATCATCACATCCAAAACCACTAAATCGGGTTCAGCGGTTCGGAAGGTTTCTAAAGCTTCCTCTCCGTCGGCGGCGGTGACGACTTCATAACCAATCATCGACAAACGAGTCTCTAAGATACGACGGATGCTGGCTTCATCATCAACAACGAGAATTTTTTCCTTCTGGTTCTCCAACTGACTTAACACTCCTTAGTTAAATAGTGTGATGAATTTTAAAGTTAAATAACGAGCGTTCCTGTTTATAGAATATCCTTTTGCCGTTATCATTAAGCCTAAATTTCCTATTTTATTTCTTTTATGGCAATTATCAATAACTTTAGGGTCTTGCTTCCCATATATCATACTTAATTAAATTTGACAAGAGAATTGATCCCCAAACCGCTTTTCTGCAACTTTTCTTAAAAAACATGGCGAAATCGCGAACAATATATATCTGTAGCGCTTGTGGGGCGGAATCTCCCCAATGGTTGGGAAAATGCCCCAGTTGTGACACCTACGGGACTTTAGAAGAACAAGTGGTGGCTGGTGGCAATAATCCGGCGGTAAATCGCCCAGGATGGCAAAATAGTCGCCCAAATAACGGCAAAGGGCAACGCAACCCCCAACCGCGCATCTCGGTTCGCTTCTCGGAAATTACCCAGTATGAACAGGAACGTTTTCCCTCCGGTTACGGGGAATTTGATCGCGTCCTCGGTGGTGGCATCGTCCCCGGTTCTCTTGTACTAATCGGCGGCGATCCGGGCATCGGCAAATCGACGCTTTTACTGCAAGTTACCAACCAACTCGCCCAAAGATTACCGCGCATCCTCTACGTTTCCGCCGAAGAATCGGGACAACAGATTAAACTGCGGGCTGCCCGTTTGGGGGTGGGAGTGGTTGCCGTGGAGTCGGAAAATAATGGCAATGGCAAGGAGAAAAAAGCCTCTGAATCAACCTCAGAACTCGATAATCATCTCTATGTTCTGCCAGAAACCGATTTAGAGGAAATTTTGCGAGAATTAGAATCTCTACGCCCACAGGTGGCGGTAATTGACAGTATTCAAACTCTTTATTTTGGGGCGTTAACTTCCGCACCGGGATCTGTCGCCCAAGTTCGCGAATGTACCTCCGCCTTGATGCAGGTGGCAAAACGGGAGAATATTACTTTATTAATTGTCGGTCATGTGACTAAAGAAGGGGCGATCGCCGGTCCGCGAGTTTTGGAACATTTGGTCGATACGGTGTTATATTTTGAAGGCGATCGCTATGCCTCCCATCGTCTCTTAAGATCCGTGAAAAACCGTTTTGGGGCAACCCATGAAATCGGTATTTTCGAGATGGTGGATCACGGTTTGGTGGAAGTGGAAAACCCCTCGGAATTGTTTTTAGGCAATCGCGACGAATTTTCCCCCGGTACGGCGACGGTGGTAGCCTGTGAAGGTACACGCCCGATTGTGGTGGAGTTACAGGCATTAGTTAGCCCCACCAGCTACGCTTCCCCCCGAAGATCGACCACGGGCATAGAATACAACCGATTACAGCAAATTCTCGCCGTTTTAGAAAAGCGCGTCGGTATTCCTTTATCGAAATTAGATGCCTATGTTGCCTCCGCAGGAGGGTTGGGAGTGGAAGAACCGGCGGCGGATCTGGGAGTTGCGATCGCTGTTGTCGCCAGTTTTCGCGATCGAGTCGTGGATCCGCGTACAGTCTTAATCGGGGAAGTGGGATTAGGCGGACAAGTGCGCCTAGTGTCGCAAATGGAACTAAGATTAAAAGAAGCGGCTAAATTGGGCTTTAAACGGGCGATTGTCCCCAGAGGTCAAGTTTATCCCGAAGATGTGGGCTTAGAAATTGTTCCAGTCGGCAAGGTAATCGAGGCAATTGTCGCCGCAATCCCCCCCCAGCAGCGCTTTGGGGAAGATATAGAAGACGAGGAAGGGGAAGGGCAAGAATAACGGTACAATGCTAAAAAAGATTAAATTACTTGGGAGATTTTCACCATGTCTGTGTTAGCTGTTGCTGCTTTGGCGGGTTATCTGATCGTTTTTACCGGAATTGCCCTCGGTCTCTTTTTCGGTCTGCGCTCCGCTAAAATTATCTAGTATCTAAACAGTGAAAAAGCTGTAGTGATCGGTTTAACTGGTCACTATTGCCAATTCTAGGGGAAATAAAAAATGACTGTTATTCCCGACTTAAAAACTCTCTACGAAATTGATGATTCTCTCTGGTTAGAAGAAACTATAGAACTGCTCAAGGCTAAAAATTTTGACGCTTTAGATTTAGACAATTTAATCGAGGAGTTAGAAGATTTGGGAAACGAGAAGAAGTTTCGTGTGGCTAGTTTTTTACAGCAAATTATTCGTCATGCTTTGTTACTGCAATTTTGGATAAGCGAAAGAGAATATAATCAGGCTCATTGGCAAGCAGAGATAATAAGTTTTCAATATCAGTTAAAGCGCTATTTAACTACAAATCTTCGTCAATATCTAGAACAGGAATTTGAGCAAATTTACTTTGAGTCCCTGCGATACGTTCGTCAAAAAAACGATAATAAAGTCAACCTTCCTGATACCTGTCCCTACAGTTTAGAAGAACTTCTCGATCCTAATTGACTACCACGTTACGAATAAAGGAGATAAAAAATGACTGTTATTACCGACTTAAAAATTCTCTACGAAATTGATGATTCCCTCTGGTTAGAAGAAACCATAGAACTGCTCAAGGCTAAAAATTTTGAAGCGTTAGATTTAGACAATTTAATCGAGGAGTTAGAAGATTTGGGAAACGAAAAAAAGTTTCGTGTTGCCAGTTTATTAGAGCAAATTATTAGACATTTTTTACTCCTACAGTTTTGGACAAGTGAAAGAGAATATAATCAGGATCACTGGGAGTTAGAAATAGTCAACTTTCAAATTCAGCTAAAAAGAGGCTTAACCACCAATCTCCGTAATTATTTACAAAATGAATTAACTAACATTTATGAAGATGCAGTTTTCTTTGTGCGGAAAAAGACAAAGAATAAAGTTACTTTCCCTGATACTTGTCCCTACAGTTTAGAAGAACTTCTCGATCCTAATTGGCTACCACCTTACGAATAAAGGAGATGATAATGACTGTTATTCCCGACTTAAAAACTCTCTACGAAATTGATGATTCTCTCTGGTTAGAAGAAACCGTCGAACTCTTGAAAGCGAGAAGATTTGACACTTTAGATTTAGAGAATTTAATCGAGGAGTTAGAAGACTTGGGCAGCGAAAAAAAGTTTCGTGTTGCTAGTTTTTTACAGCAAATTATTCGTCATGCTTTGTTACTGCAATTTTGGACAAAGGAAAGAGAATATAATCAAAGTCATTGGGAGTCAGAACTGGTAAATTTTCAAGATCAATTAAATACCTACCTAACGGCAAGTTTACGGAAATATTTAGAACAGGAATTTGATAATATTTATCAGAAGGCAATCCGTTATGTGAGAAAAAAGACCAACAATCAAGTCAACTTTCCCAATACTTGTCCCTACAGTTTAGAAGAACTTCTCGATCCTAATTGGCTACCACATTACGAATAAAGGAGATAAAAAATGACTGTTATTACCGACTTAAAAACTCTCTACGAAATTGATGATTCTCTCTGGTTGGAAGAAACTATAGAACTCTTAAAAGCGAAGAGATTTGACGCTTTAGACTTAGAAAACTTAATCGAGGAATTAGAAGACTTGGGAAACGAAAAAAAGTTTCGTGTTGCTAGTTTATTAGAGCAAATTATTAGAGATTGTTTATTATTACAGTTTTGGACAGAGGAAAGAACATATAATCGTAGTCATTGGCGTTCAGAAATCGTCAATTTCAAAAACCAGATCGACACTTATTTAACTACTAATCTCCGCAATTATCTCACTAAAGAATTACCTCGTATTTACCAGAAAGCTTTAAATTATGTTAGAGAAAAAACCGATAATAAAGTTAGTTTTCCTGGGGAATGTCCCTACAGTTTAGAAAATCTGCTCGATCTCAATTGGTTTCCTCCAGAAAATGAATAAAGGAAAAAACGAAATGCTGAAAAAGTTTCTACGTTGGCTGATTATTGGGGGAACCTTATTTTTTGTTCTCAGTAACCTTAAAAATAACTGGGATAACGTCACCTCAGTTAGAATTGAAAATCACGGCTGGTTATTTCTTTTCTTGGCACTTGTCACCACCATTATCGCTCAAATTTGGGCAGGATGGGTGTGGACATGGATACTCAAAAGCTATCAACAACCGATTAAACCCTCCACAGGAATTGGCATCTATATGATTACCAATTTAGGAAAATATCTACCCGGTAATATCGGCCACTTTTATGCTCGCATTGTGGCAATTAATAAAGCAGGAAGTGATTGGGGAACCGCTAGTTTAAGCGTTGTATTAGAACTTTTATTGCTGGTGTGTGCAGCCTTAGCCATAGCAGTTATTGGTAGTGGTTTAGGTTGGATGAAATCTAGCTCAAGTCTAGGGATACAGATATTAGTTTTAGGATTAATTTTAATCGGCATTCATCCCAAATTTTTAAATTATCCTCTGAAAATCCTTAGCCAAAAGAAAAAGATTGCTCAAGAACCGGTTTATCTAACTAAATATCCTCTTATACCTCTCCTGGGTGAAACTGGATTTTTATTGTGGCGCGGTGCAGGTTTTATTTTAGCTTGGATGGTATTAAAAATCATTACCCCCGCTCAGATTTTACCCCTCTTAGGAACCTTTAGTTTTGCTTGGTTATTGGGTTTAGTTGTCCCCGGTGCGCCGGGAGGATTAGGAGTTTTTGAAGCCACAGTAATCGCACTTTTAGACGCAGAAAAATTTCCCGCCGCCAACGTACTTATCACCGTTGCTATCTATCGTTTAATTAGCATTCTCTCTGAAGTCATTGCCGCCGGAATCGGGACAAAATTAGTTAAAGATAAAGCCAAGTTTTTTGGTTAGCTTAAGGATATTATACTAAATCTGGTTATTAAAAACTGATTATCTATTGCTCCTTTTTAGTATTAGTCGGTTGTGTTAGCCCAATGTAACGCACCCAGAAGAAAAGTTTTGATCATTGTTAACCGAAGATAATTTTCTCAACTACTAAAATCTATCTCCTGACTCCCAAATTCTGATGTAACATAGGATCAATAATCAGCAAAAACATGGATACTCCCACCTAGAGAGGCCGAAAAAATGACGATTGCCAAAAGCGACGAAACTGCCACCTCTCCGGCACTGATAGAAGAAGATTTCGAGGACTTCTGGGAACCCACCCCACCCCCCACAGACTTAATTT
>NZ_JADBRW010000410.1:0-5962 GCF_020247025.1 Microcystis sp. M109S1 | reverse complement strand
GTGGTCAACTACCTAATTTTCAGGGAAAAAGTACCTGAATTTTCCCCCTGATCACTCCCAGGCCTGGTACTTTTTGATTGACAAAAAGTCTAAAAGTCTTACCCAACAAGGTTTTTAGATTTATTCAGCAGACCCTATTTAACCGCCAGAAAATCCCTGATTAACGCGCGGGTAGTCGATAAAAATGCGATTCCCTTGGACTCTATATTCACTCTTGAACAGGTATTAGACGGGGATTGGTTCCCCATCGATATCGAACCTTTTCCGGAAACCCGCCCATAAAAAATTTTTCGCTATTTTATCCCAATTCAACTAACTTTATTTACCATAGAAATAGAGAGTTTTGCTAGTAATTATCCTCCCGAGGATAACTACCTGAGATCGATCGAAATGGGATTTAATAAAAATAAGGCCGCATGACTAGCCATTTCTTCTGATAAATAAATCTTTTTATATTTAATAATCCCCGTTTCTAGAAAAGAATCCCTTAACATTGCCTTTGTCCCACTATTAAAATCCGCTTCATAAAAAACTTCTTTAATTCCCGAAGAAATAATTAGTTTTAAGCAGGAAATACAGGGTTCTAAAGTAACGTAAATACTAGCCCCTTGGGTAGAAATACCGTGTTTAGCCGCTTGAGCGATCGCATTAGCTTCGGCATGAATTGCCCTAGAGGGAATTTCTCCGGATTCTCGACAGGTTCCCAAACCGGGATAACAAAAACCCTGGGCAGTACAATGAACTGTTCCTGATGGAGAACCATTGTACCCCGTGGCTAAAACCTGCCGATCTTTGACAATTACCGCACCGACGGGAAAAGCTAAACAGGTGGATCTGGTGGCGGCTAATTTAGCGATCATTAAAAAATATTCGTCCCAAGTCGGTCTTTTTTCTTCAGAGTTGATCACGGTTTTATACCAAGCTAGAAAAAGCGAAAAAGAGGGGGTTCTCTCTGATAGTTATCATTAGATAACCTCTAAACCAATTAAAGCATCACCGTCTGACGCTGGCTGGGTCTGCTCCCAATCCTCTGCGCCAATTCTTGGTATTTCTAGTGGCGGCTTCTCATCCATATCTCTCAGATAACCAGATTTTGTCCCCCCCCGAACGGCTACAAAGAAGTTGACCTTTTTTTAGAGCGTAATCGTAAACCCATTAGTGCAGTAACTCCTAAAGCGATCACCGAGGTCATTTCTGGGGTTGAAGTTATCTTCAAAATTTGCCCCTGTCCACCGACAAAGCCTTGATTGGCAACATAGATAGCTCCATCATCCCCAATTGCTAAACCAGTGGGAAAGAATAAACCCTCATCTAAAATACTTTGACGAGTCCCATTAGGTGCTATTTTCCAAAGCTGACCACTAAAATCTCCTGCCAGAAAATTACTAGCATATTCTAGAACATATAAACTACCATCGGGGGCGAAAGCAAGATCAATGATATTAGTGAAACCTGTCGCAAATTCTTCTAAATTGGTGCCATTAAACCGATAAACATTAGCCCCACCAACGGGAAAAGGAAATCCAGTAAGTTGCCCGATATAGAGTTGATTGTCCGGACCAATAGCCATCCCTGTGGGTACGGCTTGCATAGGAAAAGGATTCGGTAAATTAGGAATAAAGGGTGGTGGTGTAACTGAGCGAACGGGAAAAGTAGCGATCGCTTCTATATTGCCGTTGCCATCAACTCTGAGCAAGGAATTTCCCCCCGCATCGGTGGCATAAATAACACCATTTTGCACAACCAGGGAGTAGGGATTACTATCAACTTCACCCCCATCAGGATTATTATTTCCCTCAAAATCGGCTAAATCTGCTTTTAGTGACCAACTAGGTGTTCCAGATAAGTTTATGGCAATTGCTTGGCCAAAGGCAGGAATACCTAAAGTATTATCTCTAACATTGGGATTAGTTCCCAAACCGATAATACCGAATAGCTGCCCTGATTGGTCGAAGTAAAGGTCTTGAAGACCAGTACCTTCATTGCCTGATGGTTGTTGAGCCAAGGACGGTAAATTATCGATCAAGACCTCCGTTGCTCCCGTGGTTGTATGCAAACGAGCGATCGCGCTAGTTGGTCCGTAGCAAACTTGACTTTGACCTGTCACAACACAAGTTCCGTTACCACCTCTTCCCGCTTGGCTGATATAAAGCTGCCCATCAGGACCAAGGGTCATGCCCCGAGGATTATTTAAACCGCTTGCGAGAACGGTGGTAGAAATATTAGCGGCTAACATTGGAGCGGTTGGGCTAACAAAACCAACAGTGAGAGCTAGGGTGAGGGTTAACTTTTTGTTATTCATACGTTACTGCCAAGTTACTAATCATCAGGCTCTTCTGGTTTCTGTGTGGAAACGAGGTCTATAGTGATAGTTTCTTCCGCAGCTTGAGTGATCGTTTGACAAAAGCGTTCGACTGAGATCACGCCGAAGTCTTCGCCGAACGTCCGAACGTCAAAATAGCACTAAAAGTTTTGCCTGATAAGTATTTCACAATTCTATAAGCAAAGGTTATCACACAAAGTCGAGAAGAGCCATCATCAGACTATCTTAACATCTTAACCTTGAGAATAATCAGATTTTTGCTGATAGCTAAACCCTGACGGCTGGCAAAATAACAGAAATTCTTAAGAAGCTAAAGGGTTTAAATCCCCAGAGAGAGCATTGTAGAATGAAGCGGTTAGTTATCTACTAGAAGAGAGGACTTTTCCGTCCTAGCGACGCAATTCTATTGAAATATTTAACCCAAATTGCCAAGGAGACTGAGTTTTAATGTCTGTTAATTTTCTGGGAGTTGGTTTGTTTCACCATCTCCTTACCCCTTATCTCGCCCTCCATATTCCTGACGGCTTTTTGAGTCCATCGGTGAGTCTATTTACTTGGATAATTGCCGTCGTCCTGATTAGCTTTTCTCTCAAAAAAGTGCGCGGTCACTACGCTGAACGGGCTGTACCTTTGATGGGAGTTTGTGCCGCCTTTATTTTTGCCGCCCAGATGATTAATTTTCCCATTCCGGGGGGAACCTCCGGACATTTATTAGGGGGGACTCTTGCGGGGGTTTTACTCGGTCCCTGGGCGGGTTCTTTGGTGATGGCGGTGGTTTTTATCGTTCAAGCTTTATTTTTTCAAGATGGCGGTTTAACGGTTTTAGGGGCGAATATCGTCAATATGGGTTTGATCGGGACGTTTGGCGGTTATTATCTCTATCTGGGGATTAGAAAAGCCCTCGGTTTTAATAGTTGGCGCAGTATGGCGATTGCTGTTGCCCTGGCCGCTTGGACAAGTGTGGTGGTGGCGGCGTTGGCTTGCGCCCTGCAATTGGCTTTATCTGGCACTGTACCGCCTTTAGTCGCCCTTTTTGCCATGTTATCTTGGCATATCCTCATCGGCATCGGGGAAGCGGTAATTACCGTTTTCGCTGTCGGTTATATCTGGCGAACCCGTCCCGATCTTCTCTACGATCCGCCCCATTCCCTTAATACCTCTGTTCCATCTTCCTACGCTTCTCGTCAATAAAGCAATTAATTCGATGAATATTCGCAGAAATAGCCAATTTTTTCTGATTGGCCTAGTATGTTCCCTAATTATCGCCGTTTTTCTTTCTCCCTTTGCCAGTCCCGATCCCGACGGACTCGATCGAGTGGCGGAAGACTTGCAATTTAGCAAAAAAGAAGACCCTAACGCCCTAGGTAGTCAATTACCTTTCGCCCGAATTTTTGATGGTTATGCCCTCAAAGGTGTTCCCGAAGGTATCGCCACTCCCCTCGCCGGTTTTCTGGGAACTCTTGCCACTTTCGGCATCGCTTGGGGTATCGGTAAATTAGTGATTGCAAAATCCCAAAATCAGGAATAAGGATATGGGAGTCGAGAAGTGGGGCATTTAGCTGAAATTTCCCTAAACCCCTATATCCCTATATCCCTTTTCTAACTGATAACTGATAACTGATAACTGATAACTGAATAAATGCTACACATTGCTACTTTTTATCGCGAAAATGAGGGACAAAATTTCGGTTTTTGGCAGAGACTCGCGCCCCATACCCGGGTTTTAGTTACTCTTTTGTTAGTTTTTGCCACAGCCTTAACGCCGAATGGTAGTTGGGGAACTTGGGGGATTTACGGATTAGGATTAATTATTTTAATTCTGATCAGTCGGGTGAGTATTGCCGTACTTTTACAAAGAGTAGCGATCGAATTTGTCTTTATCGGTGTGGTTTTATTGGGAACTCTTTTTCGTGATGGCGGGGAAATTCTTTGGTCTTGGGGATTTTTGCGGATAACTAGCGAGGGATTGCTGGTGTTAGGCAGTGTCGCCCTAAAAGCTTTTCTCTGTCTTTGTACGGTCAATATTCTGGTTTTAACGACAGCGATTCCTGACCTGTTGCAAGCATTAGTTACCCTAAAAACTCCCCCTTTATTGGTGGCAATTTTGGCTTCTATGTACCGTTATCTAGCTGTTTTGATCGCTGAATTTAATTCCATGCGAAGGGCAGCAATTGCGCGCAATTTAATGAGTAGTCCCCGATGGCAACGGTTGCTAGTGGGACACATGATCGGCGCTTTATTTATCCGTACCTACGAACGTGGCGATCGCATTTATCAAGCCATGTTATCGAGGGGTTACACCGGTTCCTTGCCTTCTGTACAGGTTCCCCAAAGCAAGCTGAACGATTATCTCGCTATAATTGGCACAGTAATTCTGATCCTCTGGGGTCAAATGGTACATCTACTCAGATAAAAGTCTCGTTTTTCATGCACCACAACCCGATTTTTATTGAAAACCTAGTTTATACCTATCCTGACGGCACAGAAGCGTTAAAAGGTATTAATTTAGCCATTGAAGCTACGGAAAAGGTGGCTTTGGTCGGGGCCAATGGATCGGGAAAATCCACCTTATTATTGCATTTTAACGGTATTCTCCCGCCGCAAACGGGTAAAATCACCGTCGGTCCCTACCAAGTTAAACCGGAGAATTTAGAAAATATCCGCAATTTTGTCGGTTTAGTCTTCCAAAACCCCGACGATCAGCTATTTATGCCCACTGTCTGGGAAGATGTGACTTTTGGCCCGATGAATCAGGGAATTCGCGGAGAGGATTTAAACCATCGCTGTCATCATGCTTTACACGCGGTGGGATTGGATTCCAAGCATTACGGTAAGAGAAACAGTCAGAATCTATCGGGGGGTGAAAAAAAACGCGTGGCGATTGCGGGGGTTTTAGCCATGTTGCCGCAGGTCTTAGTTTTTGATGAACCTAGCGCCCAACTGGATCCCCGATCCCGTCGGCAATTAATACAACTGTTAGCCACTTTACCCCAAACCCAAGTCATCGCCACCCATGATCTCGATCTGGCTTTAGAACTATGCGATCGCACGGTGGTTTTAAGTCGTGGTCAGGTGGTGGGAGAGGGAGAAACCGCTAAGATTTTAAGTAATCGGGAATTTTTGGAACAACACGACCTGGAAATACCCCTTTGTTATAGTCGTCCCTACTGTGCGATCGCTGATGCGCCCTCACAAGTCAGTGATCAGTGATCAGTTATCAGATGTGAGTTTTCAGTTCACCGATTACTGTTTACTGGACGGCTACGCCGTGCCTTTGGCAACACTGAAAAAAAGCTCCCTTTTCCCCTCTCATAGACAGTCTTAACGAGTGATTGAGATAGTCAACAGCTTACCGCTACTTAGGGTCTGCTGAATAAATCTAAAAACCTTGTTGGGTAAGACTTTTAGACTTTTTGTCAATCAAAAAGTACCAGGCATGGGAGTGATCAGGGGGAAAATTCAGGTACTTTTTCCCTGAAAATTAGGTAGTTTACCACCTGAAAATCGGTAAAACCCAACCCCCAACCCCCAACCCCTAACCCCCAACCCCCAACCCCCACCGAAAAACTTTTTCAGCAGACCCTACTTAGCGGTTAATTTTTGGGATTCTAAGGGAGAATGATGTAATAACATTAATTG
>NZ_JADBRW010000041.1:0-6375 GCF_020247025.1 Microcystis sp. M109S1 | reverse complement strand
TTTTTAGACTTTTTTTCCCTCAAAAAGTGCCGACCCTTGGAGTGATTGGGGGGAAAATTCCGGGACTTTTTCCCTGAAAATTAGGTAATTGACCACCTGAAAATGGGTAAAACCCCACACCCCAACCCCCAACCCCCAACGAAAAACTTTTTGCCGCAAACCCTAATTAGGCAAGGGATTCTCCCACTTCTAAGAGGGGACAAAAGGGAAAATAGGGGGAAACCGTCCAACGATAGAATTTTTTGCTGCTGGTGGACTGAAGATTAAAACGCAGGGAAACAAAGGGGAAAAAGGGAGATACGGAACAATTCCAACTGAAAGCCGGCTTAGAAGTGCTATTATCGCCCTGGAAAGACCAAGCAGGGTATTGAAAAACCTCCCGGACGAGGGATTTTCCTTCATCGCTAACTTGGGCGCAGCTGCGACTAATGCCCGAAACCAAACAGAGACTATTACTGACACAATTATCATTAGAAGCCACGATCAGGAGATCTTCCCCGGTGGTGGTTAGTTCAAAAGCGATAAAATCTCCAGCTTGCCAACGACTAAGGACTTGTCCCTGGGCATTCTGGTAGATAGCGCTGCAGTTTTCGGGATCGAGAAGACGATTACTATCGGGATCTAAGTAACCGCAAACCTTTCCCATCAGACGAGTTCCATCCTGAAACCCATACACCCAATCAAAGGTATCGATGTTAGCGGCCCCTTGATTGCTTTTGTTGACCAATAGTAATCGATCGCTGACCACGGTTATTAATTCTCTATAAAACTAAGTAGTCGTGCAAAATTAATTTCTTGGTTAGGATAGGCACTCATGCAAAAGGCAAAAGACAAGAGGTAGTGAGATATGTGTAATTAATTTTGCCTAGGGACTTAAGCTTCCCTTAATAACAAAGGTATCACTAAATACCAATTTCCCAACGAAAAGATTTATTAAGTTTAACTTCTCGTCCCTCTGGGAGAGTGAACCAGTCAGCTTAAATCAAGGCCAAAACCTGCTATCTTATGGGGAGACAAAAATTATCTAGATATTGTTTTAGCGAGTGGTAGTAAGGGCATGGCGTACAAGCGGGTATTATTAAAACTGAGTGGGGAGGCCCTGATGGGCAATCTCGGCTATGGGATCGACCCGATGGTGGTTTCCGCTATCGCTCAGGAAATCTCCGAAGTGGTTGACCAAGGCATCCAATTGGCGATCGTGGTCGGTGGAGGCAATATTTTTCGCGGGGTGAAAGCAGCCTCGGCCGGCATGGATCGGGCCACAGCCGATTATATTGGTATGATAGCAACAGTCATGAACGCTATGACCTTGCAGGATGCCCTAGAACGAGCGCAAGTACCGACTAGGGTATTAACGGCGATTGCCATGCAGGAATTGGCTGAACCCTATATCCGCCGGCGAGCAATCCGTCATCTGGAAAAAGGTCGGGTGGTGGTTTTCGGTGCGGGATCGGGTAATCCTTTCTTTACCACCGATACCACGGCGGCCCTGCGCGCTGCCGAAATCGATGCGGAAGTGGTGTTTAAAGCGACGAAAGTGGATGGAGTTTATGATTCCGATCCCTCCCATAACCCTAACGCGCGACGCTTTCAAAGTCTTACCTACGGTCATGTGCTGACTCATGATCTGCGGGTGATGGACGGAACGGCGATCGCTCTGTGCAAGGAAAATAATATCCCGATAGTCGTTTTCGATCTGTCGGTGACAGGTAATATTGTTCGCGCTGTCAAAGGTGAACCCGTTGGAACATTGGTAGGAGGATTCTGTGAAGTTAGCTGAAGTTCAAGACCAGATGCAGAAAACCGTCGAATCAACCCAGAGAGCTTTTAATACGATTCGTACCGGCCGGGCAAATGCTTCTCTTTTAGATCGGATCGTGGTGGAGTATTATGGCATGGAAACTCCCCTCAAGTCCCTAGCGACAATTAGCACTCCCGACGCGACCACGATCGCGATTCAACCCTTTGATCGTACCAGTATGGGGGCGATCGAAAAGGCGATTTCTCTGTCGGACGTGGGTTTAACCCCCAGTAATGACGGTCAGATCATTCGTTTAAATATCCCTCCCCTGACCAGCGATCGCCGCAAGGAATTGGTCAAATTAGCGGCGAAATTGGCCGAAGAAGGAAAGGTGGCTATCCGCAATATTCGCCGGGATGCGATCGATGCTATCCGTAAACAGGAAAAAGGTCACGAAATTTCTGAGGATGAATCGAGGGATTTACAGGATCAAGTGCAGAAATCCACCGATAAATTTATCGCCAAAATCGAGGATTTGTTAACGACAAAAGAAAAAGATATCATGACCGTTTAAGTTTTTTTCTCCTCATGGATAGAACAGGCTTTTTGTCTGTTCTATTTAGCTTTTTATCCCTATTTAAAAGGTATAGGGGAGTGAGAAGGTTTGGGGGTGAAGTCTTTCCGTATCGCGGCATCTCAGGTTCTACCATTTTCTTTATTCGTGGCAGGCATCCTACTCCCCCTCTCCCACCCCCGCCTTGGGGGCAAGGGTAATTAACCATCTCTGCCATTACTTTAGAAAATTTCTTCTTTCTGCTAGTTGATTGATCATAATAGCCGTACATTTTCGATCATGAGTAATCACTAAACAAGAATTTTTTTCTGGTAATAATTGTTAAAATTGAGGCAGTTTTAAAGCATCATTATGACGGGTATTATACTAAATACGGTTATTAAAAACTGATTATAGCGGTTCTCGCATCTGCGAGGCACACTTTAACCTTTGTTGACTAAGCTTTTCAGGATTGAGAATGTACCTCTTGTGAACAGGAAACGCTATATTTATCCCCCCCTTTTGCCTGTCCTTATAAGTAGGGTTTGCTGAATAATGGTAAAACCCTTTTAAAATAAGGCTTTTGACCTGTTAAAATCCGATGTTCATGCTGCGAAAATCGGATTGGGACCCTCAAAAACCTTGCATTATCCTTCTTGTAGTACATAAACTGGTACAAAAAGAGAGGGCAACAAAGCCTGAAACGACCGGCTCCTGACGACCGACGACCGACTCCTAACCCCACCAACAAACTTTTTCAGCAAACCCTAAGTAGCCTATTCTCAACGGATTTAGTATTATTGGTTGCTATTTAGGAGATAGGAGTCGTCAATCAGCCAAAAAACTTTGGGACAGGCCGACCCGGTGTTTACCGACAATGTGCTGTTACTTACACAGACTTTTGGGAGTCCTATAAGACAGTAATTCCGAGTAAACGTCATCGACCGGTCGGGAAAGAAACTGGTCAAACTAATCCTATTGAAAGATTAAATAATACCTTTCGACAAAGGATTTCTCGGCTGGTGAGAGAGAGTCTATCTTTCTCTAGCAAAATGGAGAATCACGTTGGGGAGCCCTTTGGTATTTTATCCATGACTACAATGCACAGCAAAGCAAAGGATTAAGCCTCCATCACTACTACCGAATCACCACCCTCTATCTTTCTATCTGTCTATCCACTAGGATAATGACCTTGCAATCAAAACTTCATGTCTGCGTCACAGTAAGTTCATATCCCCAGCCTAAATTAGAGATAGTCAGTCCCAAGCCGTTTTCCGAAACACTCCTCTCACACCCACGATTATTAGGACTGACTTTTATTCCCTTCTCAGAATGGTTAAACAATAAAAACTATGACTCGCAATATTTTTAACGATAATATCTCCCCGCGCAACGAAGGCAATCCTAAACGCTCCAAATCTTCTGCAATGAAAAAACTTTTTGCCTATTCCTCTTTACTGGTTTTGGGTGCCGGGTTAGGCATCGGTGCCACCTACGCCTACAGCCAAAATCCTCTAGAATTAGCCCAAAATATTGCCACCGCTGCCAATAATCCTCGCCCCTCCACACCAGCGGCTGCCGCTCCCTCGTCTCTGGTTATTCCTACCAATTTTGTCGCTTCTGTGGTGCAAGAAGTGGGGCCGGCGGTGGTAAGAATTAATGCTTCTAGGGAAGTCAATGGAGGCGGTGATTTTTCTGAATTTGCTAACGATCCTGTTTTCCGTCGCTTCTTTGGTTCTCAAATACCAAAGGGAGGAGAAAAACAAGTTCAAAGAGGTACAGGTTCGGGGTTTATTATCAGTAATGACGGTAAAATTATCACCAATGCTCACGTTGTCGAGGGAGCAGATAAGGTGACTGTCACCCTCAAAGATGGTCGCACTATCGATGGTAAAGTTTTAGGTAGTGATCCTTTAACTGATGTGGCAGTGGTACAGGTAGAAACGAGCAATTTACCCACGGTTAAATTAGGTAATTCTGATAGTTTACAGGTGGGAGAATGGGCGATCGCTATCGGTAATCCTTTGGGATTAGATAACACTGTCACCACGGGAATTATTAGTGCCAAGGAACGCAATAGCTCCCAAATTGGCGCTAGTGATAAACTGGTAGATTTCCTGCAAACCGATGCGGCAATTAACCCCGGAAATTCCGGCGGACCTTTGTTAAATGCTCGGGGAGAAGTCATCGGAGTTAACACTGCTATCATTCAAAATGCCCAGGGTTTAGGTTTTGCTATTCCGATTAAGACTGCCCAAAGAATCGCCGAACAATTAATCGCTACGGGTAAGGTGGAACATCCCTATCTCGGTGTTCAAATGGTACAGTTAACTTCGGAGGTAAAAGAACAATTAGCCGATAGTCCCATGGCTGATAATTGGACTATCCCCGATGATTCTGGTGTCTTGTTAGTGCGGGTGATGAGAGATTCTCCTGCCGCAGCAGCGGGATTGCGATCGGGTGATGTGTTAAAGTCTGTAGGTGGTAAGAATGTCACCGATCCCGATGCGGTTCGGGAAATTGTTGCTAATACTCAAATCGGCGATAATTTACCCGTAGAAATTAGCCGGGAAGGACAAAAAATTAATCTGAATATTCAAGTGGGTAGCTTGAATACTGCTAACAGATCCCAGTCTGAAAAATAAGTGGTAGAAGACCTAAACTTTATAGAGAGCTTGTTACTAAGCTCTCTATATTTCTGGTTTTACTTTTGGCTCTTGAATCGAATAATTATGCTGTAATAGTCTTTCCTGTGGTTACTCTGGGGAGGGAAAAGTTAGAGGCAATCAGGGCAAAATGATAAGTATTTTATATATAAATACTCTCAATACTTAAAAATATTTATAGCGGTTCTCGCATCTGCGAGGCACACTTTAACCTTTGTTGATTAAGCTTTTCAGGATTGAGAATGTACCTCTTGTGAACAGGAAACGCTATAAATTTACAATCGGTAATATTTATTTTTACTTAAGAATTTATTGAGAATAATTTTTATTTATTTACGAGGTTGCAATACTTCCAGCGATTCAGGTATAATTTTGCATTATGCTATCATGGGTTTTGTTGTAATTTTTAGGTTTTTAATGGTCTGGGTTGTCTTAAAACCCTTGCTAAATCTAGATTTTTCCCTTGAGCAAAACCAAACACTTTCGCCAATTGTCCCTTTTTTCCCGAACAACGTTGATCTAATTTTTGTGTAGTTTTGTTGCAAAGTAAAAATTTTTTTGACAAAATGGCTAAATTGTGGTATGGAGATAGATTGTTGATAGGGGGCAATTCAAACCGAGGCAATCAATAATTAGGGGAGGGTTAGGGAATTTAACCGAAAATTGGGAAGATTCAGAAGAATTAGCCGAAGAACTGGATAATATCTTGGACGAGAGAACCTGATGGCTTATCTCTTTGATATCGATGCCATTTCAGAAAAATCAGCGATAAAAACCTTTTTTACCGATCTAGCCCGGCTCTAACGCCTGGGAAGGGAAAAATCCTCAATTGAACCGAAATTAGCTTAATCAAAAAATGTGCTATAATCAGAATGTAAGCACAAGGGGCCGTAACGGTTTCGACAGGTTAGCGAAAGCTCCCCCGTGATACAGGTCGAGAGTGAGTCTCCTCTCGTAAATCAAAGGCTCAAACAAAAAGTAAATGCGAACAACATCGTTCCTTTCGCTCGTAAAGCCGCTCCTGTAGCTGCCTAATAGTCTCTAATCGACTCGAGCATTCATAGTTTGACTCCGTTAAGGACTATGGATAAACCCCCAACGGATGCCACGTTTAACTTTCTCTAGTTAGTTAACCGTCTAAGCTTTAACTAGAGCATCCCACTGTCCGGGATAAGTGACAGTCCCCGTTTCGAGGGTAATCGAGACTAAACCTGTGAATGAACGGACAGTCAATACCTAATTTGGACAGCAGTTCGACTCTGCTCGGCTCCATTGATTACCGAAATTTTGGGTTAAAGCCCCGTCCTTTTAGGACGGCTTTTTAAACTATAGCTTGTTAACTTAACTTTTATTGTGCTATACTGATTTTATCTAAGTACCCCCTGCGTAAAATGTTTGTCTTAGAGTTTAAAGTT
>NZ_JADBRW010000409.1:0-3913 GCF_020247025.1 Microcystis sp. M109S1 | reverse complement strand
GAGTGATTGGGGGGAAAATTCAGGGACTTTTTCCCTGAAAATTAGGTAATTGACCACCTGAAAATGGGTAAAACCCCACACCCCACACCCCACACCCCAACCCCCAACCCCCAACCCCCAACCCCCAACCCCCAACCCCCACCGAAAAACTTTTTCAGCAGACCCTAGTTAGTGGATAGTGATCGATCACTGTTTACTGGTCACTGATAACTGATAACTGGTCACTGATAAATGATAACTGCTATGCTACTCTAGGCAGAAAACCATTCGATCGAGATCACCGTGGCTAACCAAGAAGCAACTTCCCCCGCTATTCGTACCCCTTTATATGACCTAATTGCCCAACAAACCAGCAAATTTACCCCTTTTGCGGGTTGGGAGATGCCGATACAGTTTAGCGGCCTAAAAATCGAACATAATGCTGTCCGCAATGGTGTCGGGATGTTTGACATTTCCCACATGGGCAAATTTATCTTAACTGGAGATAATCTGGTTCAATCTCTCCAAACCCTAGTTCCCTCTAATTTAGCCCGTTTAAGGGCAGGAAAGGCACAATATAGCGTTTTACTTAACCCAGACGGTGGCATAATCGATGATATTATCTTTTACTACCAAAGCGAAAGCCAAGGCGTATTAATTGTTAATGCCTCAACCACCGATAAAGATCGAGAATGGATTTTAGGCAATTTAGAGGGGTCGGGGGTCAAATTAAAGGATTTATCCCGAGAAAGGGTCTTAATCGCCCTGCAAGGACCCAAGGCGGCCACAATTTTACAGCCCTTGGTCGGGGAAAAATTAAGCGATTTTGGCCTATTTAATCACTGGGAAAGCCAGCTTTTCGGGGAAAAAGTTTTTATCGCTAGGACCGGTTACACGGGAGAAGATGGTTTTGAAATTATGGCCGCTCCTGAAATCGGGCAGCGACTTTGGACGGAATTCTTAAATTTAGGGGTGACTCCCTGCGGTTTAGGAGCGCGGGATACCCTGCGTTTAGAGGCAGCTTTAGCCCTTTATGGACAGGATATCGACGATAGCACGAGTCCCCTAGAGGCAGGCTTAAATTGGTTGGTTCATCTGCCAGAAAAAGGCGATTTTATCGGTCGCAATGTCCTTGAAGACCAAAAACTTAATGGTGTGAATCGGCGCTTGGTGGGATTGCAGATGTCCGGCAAACATATCGCCCGTCACGATTATCCGGTAGTATTCGCTGGGGAAGTGGTGGGTAAAGTCACCAGTGGCACTTTATCACCAACTTTAAACACAGCGATCGCTTTAGCCTATCTTCCCACACCTTTCGCCTCGATCGGACAGGCGATCGAAGTAGAAATCCGCGGCACTACCTACCCCGCTACCGTCGTTAAAAAACCCTTTTATAAAAGTAAAAGGTAGTGGTTTGTTTCAGCTAATTTGGTGTATTAGAAAAATGCTATAAATTCTATAATCTAAGACTTTAAGCCGAAATCTATAGCCCTATTTTAGCTGAAACAGTCCAGTAGGGTGCGTTAGCGCAGCGTAACGCACCAACCTAAAGCACCGAGAAAAAAGGAGCAATAATTTGGTGGGTTACGGCGAACACAAAATCAATACTAAACTGTAGCAGTTACCGTCGCCTAACCCACCCTACAGCTGAATCCTGAAAATGCAATCCGTAGACTTTACCACCCTCAGCGCCACTTGTGCCGAAATTGCCGCCACTTGGCTGCCTGCGAGACTAGAACAAGTGTATCAAATTGATCGCCAAACGATCGCCCTCTATTTACGAACCTTCGATCGCAAGGGATGGTTAATTATTTCTTGGCATCCCCAAGGGGCGCGGCTGCATATTGGTGATCCACCGCCAAAAGTCCCTGATACCTTCACTTTCAGCGATCAATTGCGTCATCAACTCAATGGTTTTGCGCTGACAAAATTAGCATTTGTTGCCCCGTGGGAAAGAGTCATCGATCTACAATTTGCCCAACGTCCCGATGATCCGGCCCTGGGGCATTTGTATATAGAAATTATGGGCAAATATAGCAATGTTATTTTAACTGCGGCTGACAATCAAATTGTCACCGTTGCCCATCAAGTCAATGCCACCCAGTCTAGTGTTCGCACCGTACAAACGGGACAAATCTATCAACTACCCCCCGTTTTATTGGCAACAGATCCCAGTTTAGAAGAATCCTTGAGCAGTTGGCAAGCTAGAGTTAGTTTAATCCCTAAAACTATCGAAAAACAGTTAGTTAGTACCTATCGTGGGGTGAGTCCAGTCATCGCTCGATCGCTGTTGCAAAAAGCCAAGATTAACCCGAAATTAAACACGGATAAGTTAGATAATACTGATTGGGAAAAGCTCTTTTCAGTTTGGCAAGAATGGTTAAAAATCTTGGAAAATAAAACCTTTCAACCCGGATGGACAAGAGAAGGTTATACGGTGATCGGTGGGGAGATACTGGCAGCGGCTAAAAATGTTCAAGAATTATTAAACCGTTATTATAGCGACCAAATTAATCAAGAAAGCTTTCGACAACTACAGCAAAAATTAAATCAAAAAGTCATCTCTTTACTGACTAAACTGCAAACTAAAGCGGCGGGATTTCAAACAAGACTAGCAGAATCTGCTCATGCCGATCGCTATAAAGAGCACGGGGATTTATTAATGGCAAATCTGCAGCAAATACAGCAGGGAATGAACGGCATTACTTTGGCAGATTTCCAGACAGGAACACCTGTAATTATTCCTCTCGATCCCGAAAGAAATCCCGTGCAGAATGCCCAATATTTTTATAAACAACATCAGAAATTAAAAAGGGCCCGGTTAGCGGTGGAACCTTTATTAGCGGAAGTGGTCAGTGAAATTAATTATCTCGAACAAGTGCGATCGAGTTTAAGTCAACTAGAAAATTATAGCAGCAGCGAAGATTTACAGGCATTAGACGAGATACAAGAAGAATTAATCCAACAAAAGTATCTAGAAAGCAATTACCAGCGTAATCGGACGAATAATAAAGAATCTGAACCCATGCGCTTTACTGCTCCCTCTGGAGTAGAATTATGGATTGGCAGAAATAACCGTCAAAATGATCGGCTAACTTTTCGTAGCGCCAGCGATTACGATATCTGGTTTCATAGTCAAGAAATCGCTGGTAGTCACGTTTTACTCCGTTTAACCCCCGGTACAGTTCCAGAAGCCGCCGATCTGCAATTTGCCGCCGATTACGCCGCTTATTATAGCCGCGCTCGCCATAGTGAACAGGTTCCCGTCGTCTATACCCGTCCCAAATACGTCTATAAACCCAAGGGCGCAAAGCCCGGTATGGTGGTTTACAAACAGGAAACGGTAATCTGGGGCTGTCCTCAGAGGGTTGAGGATTACCGCAAAAAATAATTTTTTACCAAATTGTTTACTTTTTTTTACACAAAATGGGTATTGTCTGTTACAATTGTTACTAGAGAGACAAATGCAGTTCAGGCGCTTGGGAACGCAAGAACTATATTTCCTCGGATTACAACAACAAACAACAGCAAACCAGTGGTAGCAGCCGATAGTCTCGGGAAAGACACAAAAAACCGACTATTCAGGTGATATTAAAGCAACCACTGGTATTTTATCTTCACCTAACCGCTTCTGTCACTTTCCGTTTGATTGTTGAGAATATTGGCTCTATCTTTGGGATGAAAGAGGGATAGTTGGCATCCAGCTTTTTGTAAAGAAATTTAAACTTCACCCATAGTTAAGCCTCTTCAGCCTAAATAAACGACTAGAAACAGTTTTTTTCGGGAGGCCGGGTTTATCGAAAATTTGGGTTAAAACCCCGTCCTTTTAGGACGGCTTTGTGTTAAACTGATTGGTAAGCGGAAAATCAGATGTGTAGTCGTGACACGCGAACTGACCGTTGGACAAAGGCTAGTGTCACCAACCCATTTCGGG
>NZ_JADBRW010000408.1:0-2593 GCF_020247025.1 Microcystis sp. M109S1 | reverse complement strand
GTCAGTCTGTAGAGCGACCATAAGACCAGAACAGAGTAAATCTGTTAAGGCAGGTGCGGAACCCCGCAAGGGAAAGAAGCAGAAACCCAAATCGTGAGGTTTGGGAATCACCGTCCGTTTTACGGCGGTGAGGATGTCAAGCAGATCAAGAGTCGGAGGAGATTGGGGATGAAATTGTCGCTCGTCTAAATCCGACTTCTGGGGAGATTGAGAATTTGGAGATTTTATTTTTCTCGAAACGCTGGAATCAATCCTTACCGTTACAATTGCCGATTGATGCTGCTTTTCGATTAGTGGGATAATGGGATGTACCCTACGCGATTGGCGATCGCACTGTTTTGACAGTTCAAGCAACGGCAAGATTGGTCGGCATGGCGTAACGTAATATTATAAATCTCCATACTTAATTTTCTCGTGGCACAATAGAGACAAAGTATAAAAAACTTAACAATAAGGAGAGTTTCGATGGTTGCTACACCAGTCAAAACAAAACGTCTCACCGTGCAGGTGGCCGATCTCACCGCAGACACTACTGCTATTCGCTCCCTCGATTGGGATCGCGATCGCTTCGATATTGAATTCGGATTACAAAACGGTACGACTTATAATTCCTATCTGATTCGTGGGGAAAAAATCGCCCTTGTGGATACCTCTCACGAAAAATTCCGTCAACTATATTTGGATAATCTCAACGGATTAATTAACCCCCAAGAAATCGATTATTTAATTATCAGTCATACCGAACCCGATCACAGTGGTTTGGTCAGAGATATATTGCAACTTGCTCCCAATATTACCGTCGTTGGGTCGAAAGTAGCAATTCAGTTTTTAGAGAATTTAGTTCATCATCCTTTTCAACGTCAACTGGTCAAAAATGGCGATCAGTTAGACCTAGGCAACGGTCACATTCTCGAATTCGTTAACGCTCCTAATTTACACTGGCCCGATACTATTTTTACCTACGATCACGGTTCGGGAATTTTATTTACCTGTGATGCTTTTGGAATGCACTACTGTTCCGATGATCTTTACGATGAGCAATTAAGTGCTATTGAACCGGATTATCGTTTCTATTATGAATGTTTAATGGCTCCTAATGCTCGTTCCGTACTAGCGGCGATGAAACGGATGGAACCCTTGGGTAATATTAATCTCGTGGCTAATGGTCATGGACCGGTATTAAAACATAATATTACCGAATTATTGAACCATTATCGTGATTGGAGTCAGGCACAAACTAAGGCAGAAAAAACCGTCGCTGTTTTCTACGTTTCCGATTATGGTTATAGCGATCGCCTCTGTCAATCTATTGCCAAAGGTATTACTAAAACTGGTGTGGCCGTAGAAACTCTAGACCTGAAATCCGCCGATCCCCAAGAGGTAAAAGAATTAGCTTCTTCCGCGGTGGGAATCGTCATCGGTACTCCCCCCGTTTCTGGTATTCATGCCCAAGAAATTACGGGGAATCTAGGCACAATTCTCGCCTCGGTTAACCCCAAACAATACCTCGGAATGTTTGAATGTCAAGGGGATGATGATGAACCGATTTTACCTCTATTTAATAAGTTTCGTGAAGTTGGCTTAACCAAAGCTTTCGATCCCATTCGTAGCACAGAAACTCCTAACGAGAGTCTCTATCAACGCTGTGAAGAAGCGGGGACAGATATGGGACAACTATTAACCCAAGAGGTAAAAGTTAAACAAAGAAAATCCCTCGATACTGACCTCGATAAAGCCATCGGACGGATTAGCGGTGGTCTATATATTATTACCACCAAGAAAGGAGACAGAAGCGGGGCAATGGTCGCTTCTTGGGTGACTCAAGCAAGTTTTGATCCTCCCGGTTTTACCGTTGCTGTGGCCAAAGATCGGGCGATCGAGTCTTTACTGCAAGTGGGGGATCAATTCGTTTTAAATATTCTGGAAGAAGGCAATTATCAAACCCTGATGAAACACTTTTTAAAACGTTTCGGACCTGGGGAAGATCGTTTTGCAGGAGTCAATACTCGCACCGCTAATAATGGTTCCCCAATTTTAGCCGATGCCCTCGCTTATTTAGAATGTGAGGTAGTTAGTCGTATGGAATGTGCTGACCACTGGATTGTTTACAATAAAGTCACCGATGGTCGCGTTTCTCAACCTGATGGTTTAACGGCTGTTCACCATCGCAAAGTCGGTAATTATTATTAGGATTCTTGCTTGATTTGACTGGTTGAGAAAATACAGATCAAGATGCTTGATCTCAGCTTTTGAGATTGTTTAACCTCTCAACCAGTTAGTCAGCTTTTTCCAGTGATCAGTAAACAGTGAACAGTAATCAGTGAACCGAAAACTCATACTAAATCCGTTGAGTATAGGCTACATATCAGGAGAGGCACTCATGCAAAACGGAGAATAAATAATCAGTTTTTAATAACCGGATTTAGTATTGTAAAGTTTCAATACAAATATAGTCAGATATAGTCAGGCATGGTAATATATAGACAGGAAACTATCAGACTATGCAAAAAAAGCAGGAATAAGTTATCGAACGGCTTGGAGATGGTGGAAACAAGGGAATTTAACAGGTTATCAATTGCCTTCTGGTACAATT
>NZ_JADBRW010000407.1:0-14889 GCF_020247025.1 Microcystis sp. M109S1 | reverse complement strand
AGCCTGGTCATTTTCCGTTTTTAAGCGGGTAATTTCTGCTTCAGTCAACGGTTGATTTAATACCACCTTAGCAAAATATTCACCCTCATCTCCGGGGGTATCCACCGGATTAATTTGAGCATCCACATAATGCCCAATTTCTTCTAAAATTACCTTAACTAGCGATTCTGAGGAAGCAACATTCAAAAAAGACTCTGATAGATAAATTTTATTAGTGCTAACCGCATAAGCACCCTTCGCTGTCCCTAAAACTTCGCCACTGAGTACCTCAATTGGGGGAAGTTGACTGAAATTGCGACTTTGCCACTGATTTCGTAATTCTGTTGCCTTAACCACATCATAACTTGTGCCAAAAGCAGTTGCCAAATTAGCCCAAAAATCATCAGATTGAGCGAAATTAAACAAAATATCGTCAACAGCAGGAATAATCGGCAACAGGGAAGGATTGATGATATTCGCCAGAAGGATTTACTGCGACTATTTTGTGCAAACAATCGCCAATTTTTCAAGACCCCTGTAACGGAAATTAACATTTATTACCAGAAAACGGGTTTCTTAAAGAAACCCGTTTTCTCAGTTTCTCCTAGTGTTCACCACCTGATGAGATAAACCCATCAGATTGAGCAAAATTAAACAAAACATCGTCAACAGCAGGAATAATCGGCAAAAGAGAAGAAGTCATTACATTGACCGCAAAGGTTTACTGCGACAATACAGTATAATGAAAAAATGAAAAACAGACAATAGAGAACTAATTATCAAGGTGAAACATAGACCAATTGCGATCGATTTATTTGCTGGCTGCGGTGGGATGTCCCTTGGTTTAGAAGCGGCAGGATTTGATATTGCTGTAGCAGTAGAATTTGATGCAGTCCATTCCTTGGTTCATCATTTTAACTTTCCCTATTGTCAAACTATTTGCCGGGATATAGCCAAAGTAACCAGTAGGGAAATATTAGACTTATTAAAACTAAAAGGCTATTCTACCGATGTTAGTTTAATTGCTGGTGGTCCCCCTTGTCAAGGTTTTTCCCTTATTGGCAAACGACAAATAGATGATCCTAGAAATTCCCTAGTATTTCAATATCTGCGGATTGTAGGGGAAATTAAACCCAAGTATTTTATCTTTGAAAATGTCCCCGGCATGGCTACGGGTAAACATAAACAATTTTTAGAGGAGTTAATCTCTGAATTTGAAGCTATTGGCTATACAATTAATCAGCCAATTAAAATCCTAGATGCTAGTGAATACGGCGCACCTCAAAAGCGCAGAAGATTAATCTTAATTGGTAGTCGCAAGGATGTGACAATGGCCACATATCCTGCTGTTTTGTCAGGAGAAAAATCAGCTTTTACCACCGTCTATGATGCGATTTCAGATTTAGAATCAATATCGGCCTTTATCGATAATGATTTAGGCATACCCGCATCAAAATTAGATTATAGTGGCAAGAGGAAAAAATATTCAGTGCAGCCAAGGGATATTTTTAAACTTTGCCATCAAAGAACAGTAGATACAAAAATCTATGGACATATAGGCTCAGTTCATACTCAAAAATCAATTGATAGATTTATCTTAACCGAACCGGGTACAGTGGAGCGAAAAAGTCGCTTTTTAAAGCTTTCCCCCACCGGTTTATGCAATACTCTCCGCGCCGGAACTAATAGTGACAAAGGGGCCTATACTGCTCCTAGACCCATTCACTATTCTATTCCTCGTTGTATCACTGTGCGAGAAGCTGCCAGACTGCATACATTCCCCGATTGGTTTCAGTTTCACCGCACAATATGGCATGGTTTTCGCGAGATTGGTAACGCTGTTATTCCGCTATTATCGAAAGAACTTGGTGATGCTGTGATGAGAGCAATGAATGTCAATACTGCCAATCTCAACCGAGTTATTTTAGAAAAAATGCCGGTCGAATTATTACTATATAATATGTCTCAGGCATCAAATTATTGGGGAATCTCTGATGATGTTATCCCGAAAAGAAAACGAGGTGTCTCTCAGAGGTTGGTCAGTATTTAAATTATACCAAATCCGTTTTTAATAGTACGATTAACTGCCTTTTTATTATTCGGTTACTGTCCACCAAGCGAGAGCAAAAGCCTGTTCTTTCTCGTTAACTTGTTGACGATATTGAACCCGAATTTTATACTTTCCAGAGGTAGGAATAGGACAAAAAATATGCTCTAAACTATCACTATCACTCAGGGAAGCACAGGTGTATTTAGTATTATTATCCTCCTGGGCAGGTAAAAGATAAACATCTAAATTATTCAGTCCGAGATCTCGGAAACTTTCATCGATATCATAGAGATTATTGCGATTAGTATCGATTAATTCTACCAAACGATCCCATGCTAAAGTTATCGAGACAAAACTATTAGCTTTTAATGGCTTCTCTAGGGCATAATCTTGATAATCATTAGCGGTAACTGTACCGTAATCCCAACCAATAGCAGGAATAGATTCTGTGGCTGACCATTGACCATTACTAAACTGTTCGTAGGCGCGAAAAGTGTTAAGATGTCCCGTACCCATCTGCATATCTAAAGGAATTTTCGGGTCTTTATAAGCATCGGACTCTAACCAAGTTTTTTGGTCTTTAGTTAAGACCGTCCGTCTCATACCTAACCGTAAGCCATCACCCGTATCTTTAATTTTATCGGCAGCATTAAGCATGACTGCTTTCATCACTTGATGATGACGAGAATCGAGACTCCAATGGGGATTTTTTTGGTTAATTTGTTGATCGCCGTATTCTTGTAAAAGTGCCACCGATGCCGTAATATGAGGAGCGGCGAAACTGGTGCCACTAACAGTATTTAATTTACCTTTGAGGTCATAAAGCTCTATTTTATTGCCAGGGGCAACTAAATTAATTGACCGTCGCGAACCATCATTAATTTCCCGTTTAATTAAACTGCGGCCAATACCCACCGGCAAAGCACTAATATTAGCAAAATCAACTTTAGTGAATTTTCCTTCTCTTTTGGCTGTATAAGCGGTGGTAATGCCGTTAAAATGATCGGTGGGAATGGGAATTCCTCCCTTACCTTGATTGCCAGCAATTACATAAAGAACATCATCAACTCGCGATGACCAATCAACACATTGAGTTAATAAAGCTTGACCATCTAATTTTGCTTCCTGTCTTTGATCTCTTTGCAAAGATTCCCCAAAACTAAAGTTAATCGCGCGCACATCACCGCTATTTTGTCGGGCAATATTTTGACTAGCAAGACATTCTTCTGGTTGTCCGCCGCGTCGCAAAGAACCCACCGCACCCGAATATAATCTCGCTTTTGGGGCAACTCCGGGGATTTTTTTATCATCACTTACCATCACCGTTGCCACCATAGCGGCGTGATTGTCTAGATAGGTGTTGGGTTTGGCAATTTGATCGCGAAAAAAAACACCAGCTAATTTATAGGGAGGCTGCCAAGCTGCCACTTTATCATAACCGAACTGAGCCGGTCGGCCAATTTCCACTTGACCGATGGCAATTTTTCGTCCTAATAAATTATAGGGTTCCGCCCGCAAGCGATCGGCATAAATTCCCTGTTCACCGATGGAATTAGAAAGAACTAGGGAAGGAAGCAGAATTATCGTTACTACTAACCCGACGACAAACCAAAACCCTCTTTTCATCATCAGCAATCCTGCGGCGGTAAGGTGATACCGATCCATTCTAAGACAGAAATCTCAGGAGTGAATCTCAGATTTGCAGAAATACCGACAATCAGCAATTATTAGTAACTCTTAAATTATTACAGATGCGTCAGCAGCTGCGTGTAAGCATCCCACCGAAAAACTAATGCGCGGGGGGTTTGGGGGCGGCGCCACGCCCCCAACGGGGGGTTTGGGGGGTAGAACCCCCCAAAAGCTTGGATTGAGGGAAAAAATCGAAAGTAATGCGCGACTTTAGCAGAGAGTTTCCCTTTAAAAATCCCAACTTAGTAGATTTACAAAAATGAGATGCACCCAATCTTAGAAAATACCCAAATCTCTTTTTTTGCTAGGCGGGATGGTAATAAAAAGCCACTGCCAAGATTAAATAGGTGGCTAGTAATAGGGTTCCATCTAACCAATTGGAACGACCAGTAAAGCTGATTAAATTAGTGACAACCACTGCGACAATCAAAGCCACCACGTTAAAGGGATTAAAATTTAAATCCATCGGTTGCTGCCAAAATTGACCGATAAAAACTAATAAAGGGGCCACGAATAAAGCCACCAATAAACTATCACCCATAGCCACGGAAACCGTTAAATCCATCTGATTTTTTAGGGCTAATTGAGTGACGGTAACTATTCCAGAAACATCGCTAATTAAAGGGATGAAAATCACCCCGATAAAGAGAGGAGTGAGATTAAATCCTTCCATAACCGATTCCACTACATCAACAAATAAATCCGACTCATAAGCTACAGCTACGGTGGAAGTAAGCAGCACAAGTAACCAAATCCAGACTTGAGCTTTTTCTTCCTCACTAACCTGATTGTCAGGGGTATTTTCATTACTTAATCCCACTTCGTAGAGATAACTATGGGTTTTGAGGGAAAATAATAAAGTTAACCCGTAAACTATTAATAAAACCGTGGCAGTGACTAGGGAAAGACTGAGAATATCGGCAACTTCCACCACGTTAGAAGTATATATTACCAAAGTTGGTAAAGCGATCGCTATTACTGCTAAAGTCATGGAAGAACCATTTACCCGCGCTAAAATCGGTTTAAATTCTTGCTCTTTGTAGCGAATTCCTCCCGTGAGCATTCCCATGCCCATAAATAATAATAAGTCGCTGAGAATACTACCGGTAATACTGGCTTGTACGATGTCCACCAAGCCTTTTTTTAGGGCAATTAAGGCAATAACTAAAGTGGTGGTATTGCCGAAGATAGCATTAACTAATCCTCCCAAAGTTGGCCCGGTGACTACGGCAACTCTTTCCACAGACGTACTTAACCAAATTGACAGGGGAATGATCGATAAAGCGGCAGTGATAAAAATAGCTTGATCTCCCCAATTAAGACGACTAGCGACCACCGATAGGGGAATAAATAATAGGAAAGCAAAGGAGACAATTTTTCTTAAATTCATGGGTTATTAATGGCGATTTCTCCCACCATTCCCGCTGCAGCATGACCCGGAATAGTACAGATTAATTGATACTTACCGGTTTTGAGAGGAACTATTACCCATTCTGCTTGTGCATTAGGTTTTAATTCTAGTTCGTGAATCGCCCCTTTAATCTCCACTTTTCCCGCTTCAACTTTCTGCGTCCAACTAGCATCGGCGAAGTCTTTAGCGGTAAAATAATGTTTAGTGGGACTGGGATTATCGAGAATTAATTTGTATTTTTGTCCAGCAATAAAGTTTAATTGACTAGGAAAGAATTTTAATTCTCCTTGTCCGGATCCTAGACTAATTTTAACTTCTAGAGGGGCGGAGCCGGCGAAGGACGGAAAAGTCACTAACCAACAACTAACTAAAACTATTACTACTGCCACAAATTTTTGATAGATATCCTTGGCAGCGACGTAGGGATTAGAATTCATTTTGCTCCTCTGGCTTATAATAGAGAAAATCTGGCGGCTTTGACGATAATTTTAGAACAAGCGGTGATTCTTACCGGCTCTCTTCCTTTCCATCCCCTAAAAGTCCCTTGGCCATTGTTAAAACCTCGGGACTTCTAGCCACTGTCAGTTAAATCGACAAAATTAATCTAAGCTATCGGGAGAATGGGGATAAAGTTGTTCTGCTTCTGGACAATCTTCCGAGACATTAATATCAGGATTCGTCCGCGACACCGAGGCCAGTTTTCTGCTAACCGCACCAATACTTTCTAAACGCACCATTTCTTCCCAAGAACTAATCTCGTCTTCTTCTTCTGTTTCGTAGCGAATGGTGACGAGATCGCTTTCTAGATCGATAATACGAGCATTATCAATCCATCTTTGCTGATCGCGCAAGAAAATGCAGACTTCCTGACCATCCATACAGAATTGATAAATCTTGCGGTGTAACATATAATTGCTCCTAAACAGCTTCTTTTGTTGAATTCAACTAACGGGAAGTTACAAAATGCCAATCTCGGCAATAGCTCAAGAATTCCCGTGGATAAGACAAAAGGGAGGAAAATTCCGCTAGTAGTGGCAAGAATGGGTAAGAAAAGTCAGGTTTCCAGTTTGGGACTACGTTCTTCAAACACATCGATTCGATTAATAGACGGCCTCGGCGATTCACTAAAAAACCGCCCTTATAGAGTCATTGTGACATAAATTTTCACTTCCTAACAGTATTCCTGGATGGAATCGGGAATAAGGTTTAGGGATGAGGTTAGAGGCCAAATTTCAACCCCCCGACATTTGAGATAAAAAATGGCTGTGAGCTTACAGCTACTTCAGGGTAAGCGCATCTTAACGACCCTTGACAAAATGAACTTTATGTGAGTTGCTTACCCTGAAAGCACTTCAGGCATATTTGAGGAGAATTTGCCATCTCAATTGTCAATAGCGTTTGAGATGCGCTCACCCTGGGTTGGGGAGTGGGGAGACGATGCCAAATCTGGTTATACTTCATATTTATGAGAAACGCTATATTCATTTCAATCAGTCCGAAATAACTAAATAAACTTCTAATCCTTCTTGACCTTCTTTGTCAAATTTTAAGCCTATTATAGAATCTTTTATCTCTCTTATTGTAATTCTTCGGCGAGGGGTATTTGTGTCATTTCTATTAATTTGAATACTTTCAATAATAGCATTTTGACATATTTTTCTCTTTTCACTGACTAAAAAAACTTTTTTACCGACTTCTAGTCTTTTATTGGATTCCTGTGGCTCATCTAATATTTTAACATCGCAAGCTTGTGGCTGTTGATACCACTTGACAACTTTACCGATCTTTTGAAGCTTTCCTATCTTGATCTTCCTAGAAACAAAGCAATAAAGAACTAATTCACTTATAGCTTGACATATAACTTCGACAAAATCACATAATTTTAGTAAATCATTGGCATTGAGGACGGTATCTACTTTACCATGAGCAGAATTATTGCGAAGTTCGATAAAATTCTTTAATTCCTTTTCCACACTACGCTTATCATTATTGTCAATAAAAATCTTAACTTTTTTATGATTTTCTATCCACTGCCAAGAATCAGTTGCCGATATGCCAGCATTGGCTAAAAGTTTGGTTAATTGCTCTTTTCTAAGATTCGCTTCATGTAACAAAAAAGCAGCTGATGTGAGATTATATCTGCTTGTATTTTCGTATTCAGTATCAAATAAATTTTTGATAATGTCCCTCTCTGAAAGAGAATCGAAGCGATTTCTTTTATATTCATTACCCAGTAATGTAGCACAACCTGTCTTATGCTGATTTCTTACAGATTCGGGTAAATCTTGATAGCAGCTATATAATTGAGGCATCAAAATAATCCAATCTCCCACTAGATTTTCGACAAAATTTTCGTAAAGAGCATATAACCTTGTGATAGATGAACAATGATCGTTAACTAGCCACTTGTCTCCTAAAGGAGCATTTGCTTGAATATATTTTAAATCTTCTGTGTTGAGTTGTGAAGAATTATCCGCAATAATTTCTCTAAGTTTTTCACTGATATTAATTATTGATCGAATGGTGTTTATATCATCATTTAGGTTATTTAAAAGTCCTTCAAACATTCTCAAATACTCTGCTTAAGAACTCGTTGAATCAGAGAATTAAAAATTTGAATACGAGCTTTAAAATCATCTTTACTGTCCCCTTCTCCAGTGAAAAGTCCTTTTTTAAATTTTTTATCTTGATGAGTAATTCCCTGGTAATCTTGAGTAAATAACTGGATAGTTTCTTGAATTATTGCCGATTTTCTATTAATTAATTCTTGATAATGAGATAAATGGTTGCTGAAACTGATCATCACTGCATCATAGTAAACTTTATAAGCTTTCGATTTATGTGTTTTGGTTTTACTATCGAAAGGCTTAAATAACTGCTCCTGATAAATGCTAGATACTAACTCTATGGTTTGGTTAAATACTTGCTCGAACTCTTGGATATTCTCGTAAGAAAAATTAAGACTTTTTTTCATCATATAATTATCCAGATATTTAGATAAATTACCAGTATATTGGTCAATATCCCTCAAGGCAAAAAAACGGAGGATTAATTCTACATCTTCCATCTTTTTATAAAATCCATTTTCTTTAAGTTTTTCTTGATTATCAATAGGAATATCCCAAGCTTTAGCAAAAATAGTATTCTCAGAAAGCTTGAATAAAAGTTCATTGAATTTCCCAGAGTAAATACAGTTTCTTATTTCTTGGCGACTCAAAGATACACCTCCTGTATTGAGGCGTTCAAAAACCAGTTGTTTTAAAGATAAAGCCTCCTCTGCATCCGATAGAGACTCGGTAATAACAACTATAGTTGAAATGGCGCGCCGATTGATACCATCTTTGATTTTTGCAGGAAGACTTTCGTAGTTTCTTCCTTCTAATTCAGGCCAGATCTCTAACCCTGTTAATTTTAATTTGTTGTTATAAAAATTCTGAATTGCTGTAATTCGTTGTTGACCATCCATTACTTCATAGGAGTTATAGGAAGCTTCGTAGAGAATCAGGGGAGGCACAGGAATATTCATCAAAAAAGATTCAATCAGTCTTGATTGTTTTTGTTCGTCCCAGCGATCTCGTCTCTGATAGAAAGGACGCGTTTCCATATAGTTAGGCTTATTTAAAGACTCAGCAAAACTAGGCAATTTTTCTCGATTCATTTCTAATAATATTCTTCGTTCACCTTGTTCATATTTTTCATTAATTTCATTATCTGATAATTTTTTAACATCCTTTCGGGAAGGTTTTTGCCAAGGATTTGTTTTAGTTCGTGAGATTGTCATAATTTCCCACCAGAGGCGTACAAATTGATATGACTGGACTTACCTCATTCATTTTTAAGCATAGACTGAGGATATATAGGAGAATCAAGAGTTATTGGTAATCTTCCCAGATAACTCTCAAAAGTTAATTCTCTTAAATTGGTAACTGGTCACTGATAACTGGTAACTGATAACTTAGGATTTTTGGCTGAAATAGGCCTCTAGCGCCTCATTGATGATTTGATTCATCGGCCGTTTTTCCGTTTCCGAAGCTTCCTTGAGACGGACAAACATTTCATCGGGGACGCTGACACGGTTTTGATTTTTACGCACGCGTTTGGGTTTTGATTCAGTAGTAGTAGTTTCGGTCATTTTAGGTGTGTAGGTGGCTGAAAATGCTTGTAAAGCAGGGAAATTGACTCGGTGACAGAATTCTCCGAAGGTTTCGTTATTTTGTTGATCCTGTTGGAAGTAAACAAAAATCGGTTCTAAGACCTTTTCTAGATCATCGATCGCCATTTTATCCAAATAGGGGCGCGCTAGTCGAGTTTGATCGGCCGTTCCCCCTAACCAGAGTTGGTAGGAATTGGGAGCGCTACCCACAAATCCTAATTCTGCCATATAGGGACGCGCGCAGCCATTGGGACATCCTGTCATGCGGATGACAAATTCCTCTTTGGTTAATCCTAAGCGATTAAGCAGAGTGCGAATGCGTTCAATCACGCTGGGTAAAATTCTTTCTGACTCAGTAATCGCTAATCCACAGGTGGGCCAAGCGGGACAGGCCATGGAATAACGGGTTAAAGGGTCAATTTCGGCGGGATTGGTGATAATTCCCTGTTCTTTCAGGATCGCTTCCACGGCTTCCTGATCCTTGGGTTCAATTTCGTAGAGAATGATATTATGGTTAGCCGTCAAGCGCATGGGCAACTGAAAACGCTCGATAATCACTTTTAAGGCGGTTTTTAGCTGAAAACTGCCCTCATTTTTGACCCGGCCATTTTCTACATGAAGACCATAAAATAATTTTCCGTCTCCCTGTTCATTCCATCCCAAAAAGTCTTGATATTTCCAATCGGGGAGGGGTTGGTAGGGTGCGATTTTTTGGCCGAAATAACCCTCAACAGTGCTGCGGAATTTTTCTACTCCCCATTCTTCGAGGATATATTTCATTCTGGCATGACGACGATCGCCGCGATCTCCGTAATCCCTTTGGGTTGCCACGATCGCTTTTACCAGATCGTACACCTCTTCTTTGTCCACATAACCGATCGCATCGGCCATTCTGGGGAAAGTTTCCTCCTTATTGTGGGTCCTTCCCAGTCCACCCCCCGCAAGGATGTTAAAACCCTGTAATTCCCCGTTTGCGTCGGTAATCACCACCAAACCGAGGTCATTGGTGTAGATATCGATGGAGTTGTCTCCCGGCACAGTGACACCGATCTTGAACTTACGGGGCATATAATGTTGACCGTAGATCGGTTCGATGGGATCGTTTTTGTTAATGCCATTTGTATCTTTTTGTCTCGATGCCTTGACTTCTGGTGCTTCTTCTGCACTGATAACTTTTTCGCCATCGAGCCAAATTTCGTAGTAGGCTCCAGTTTGGGGAGTGAGCAAATCGGCGATATTATTGGCATATTCCCAAGCATAGCCGTATTCGGGGCGATTTTTGTAGGGGGCTGGCGGTGCGGTGACATTGCGATTAACATCACCACAGGCCGCTAAAGTGGATCCCATACTGCGGATAATTTCCCCGAGGGTTGCTTTGAGATTTTTCTTTAAAATGCCGTGTAATTGGAAGCCTTGGCGGGTTGTCACCCGTAAAGTGCCGTTACCATAGCGATCGGACAAACTATCGAGGGTAAGATATAGTTGCGCGGGAATAAAACCCCCCGGACTGCGGGTACGCAACATCATTTGATAGTCTTTTTCTTGACCTTTGGCTCTATTGTCGCGATTATCCTGTTGATAGGAACCGTGAAATTTAAGGATCTGCACCGCCGCATCGGTAAAATGGGTTGTATCTTCGAGGAGTTCACTGGCCAAAGGTTCTCGTAGATAATTACTGTGTTCTTTGATACCTTCGACTTTAGAAACCTTGGCGGTAGGAGAAATAGGAGTTGTAACCATCGTCTAACAGCACGATAACCTGTGGATAGGTCTTAGGAATAGGAATTTAGACAAGCTCGATCGATCCTAAGAAGTTTTACTAACATGATCTCTAGAGTTCGTTCCAGACTCTGAGGTTAACAGTAGCGATCGAGACATCAATTCTATCTTAGCTTCTTACCGTCCCCTGCGAACGCCACCCACCGATCAACTTTTTATGACCAATTCTCCCAACATTAAAACGGTTATTAGTCAAGAACCCTACATTATTCTTAACAATCAGGGAGAAATTCTCCCTTCTATTAATCTGAGTCGTCCTAATCATAAATTGGGGCGGGATGGTCAACAGGTGGATTTAGTTGTTCCCCAACACTGGACGCTGGTGAGTCGAGTACAAGCTTGTTTTCGTCGTCAGGGAAATGATTACTATATCTACGATGGAGACGGGACTAATCCTAGTTCCAATAAACTTTTTATCAACAATCGCGTGATTACTCCCAAAGAGGGCTATCTTTTACGAAATGGAGATGAGATTAATATCGGTCAAGATGTCAAAAATTGGGTCAAGATCACCTATTATCATCCTAACCAACCGGTAAAAAGCCCACCTTTAGCTTTTAAATCGGTTTCCCTAGGCAATCGCAGTGTAGTTTTAGGACGAGATAATACCGCAACTGTGGTTTTAGACGCGCCGACAATTTCCCGACAACACGCAATTATCGACAGCGATAACCAAAATCGTTATATTCTCTACGACAAAAGCACCAATGGAGTCTTTATCGACGGACAAAAAGTATCGGGTAGTGCCATTTTAACTAACGGTTGTACAGTGAGAATCGGTCCCTATAGTTTTCGGTTGCAGGGAGATGAATTAGTTTTATTAGATACGGGGGATAATATCCGTCTAGATGCCGAAAATATCGTCAGGAGGGTGCGAGATAAAAAGAAACAACCCTTGATAATTCTCAATCATATCTCCTTACCGATCGAACCGAGTCAATTAGTGGCGATTGTTGGGGGAAGTGGTGCGGGAAAATCGACTTTATTAAAGACTTTATTAGGAATTGAACCCACCACCTCGGGAACTGTTTATCTGAATGGGGAAGAGCTGCGCCAGAATTTTAATATCTATCGCACCCAAATCGGTTATGTTCCCCAATACGATATCGTCCACAGGGATTTAACTGTGGGAGAAGTGTTATATTATGCTTCTAAATTAAGGCTACCTCCCGATCTTAATTGCCAAGAAGTGATCGAGAAAACCCTGCAGCAGGTGGAGTTATTAGAAAGAAGAAATACTTTAGTCAAAGACTTAAGCGGTGGTCAATTAAAAAGGGTGAGTATTGCGGTAGAATTATTAGCTAATCCCAAATTATTCTTTTTAGATGAACCCACTTCGGGATTAGACCCCGGTTTAGATAAAAAGATGATGGAATTGCTGGCAAAATTGGCCAAAGAAGGCAGAACAATTCTCCTAGTCACCCATGCTACTAATAATATCAATCTCTGCGATCGATTAGTTTTCCTCGGTCAAGGAGGCAATTTATGTTATTTTGGTTCTCCGGGGGAGGCCTTAAATTTTTTCTCTTTACCTCAGGGGGATTTTGCCGATATTTATATTCATCTAGAAACTAGGGAAAAAGTTGAGCAAGAATGCCAACGTTTTCAACAATCCGACTACTACAAAAATAATATTGAAGCAAGAATCGGTAAAATATTTCAGCAAAATCATAGTAGGCCGCAACAGGTTCAACAATCTTTTTGGCAACAACTACAGATTTTATGTCAACGCTATAGCCAGTTAATTATCCGCGATCAGGTTAGTTTAATTTTATACCTATTAACCGCTCCGATCGGAATTTTATTAATGGCCATGGTTTTAGGTGACAAAAATCCTTTATTTTTGGGAGATAATCCCAGTTTTGAGCAGGCCATCCAATCCGCACCTTTAGCCTTAAAAACTCTCTTTGTTTTTACCTGCGCGCAATTGTGGGTAGGTTTTGCCTGTTCCCTACAGGAAATTGTCAAAGAATCAGCAATTTATCAGCGAGAAAGATTAGTTAATCTGGGATTATTACCCTATTTATTGTCAAAAATTCTGGTTTTAGCAGCCTTAGCTTTTCTGCAAACAATTGTAATTACCTGCGTGATATTTTGGCGATTTACTGACCAACAACCGGAATTAATGACTTGGTTAATTGGCTGTTTTATTACCACATTTTTAACTATATTTGCGGCGATTAATCTCGGTTTATTAATTTCTGCTGGCGTTAGTAATATCACCCAAGCAAATAGTGCCTTACCTTTAATTTTAATTCCTCAGATTATCTTTGCTGGGGTATTATTTAGCTTAGAAGGTCTGGGGAAATATCTATCATGGTTGATGATTAGTCGCTGGTCGATTGGTGCCTACGGGGTATTAGTAGAGGTGGAAGACATGATTGCAGAAGCGAAAGAACAAAATACTTTTAATTTCCCTTTACCCTTTGAGGATACCAATCAAGTTTATCAATTATCTATCAATAATTTGTTATTGAATTGGGGAGTATTAATTCTTCATTCCCTTATTTATTTTCTCCTTACCTATTGGTTGCAAAAAAGAAAAGATATTTTGTGATCTGAATGATATAGCGGTTCTCACACCTGGGTGTGACAGTTAAACCTTTGCTGATTAGGCTTTTCAACATCGATAATGTACCTCTTGCGAACAGGAAACGCTATAAATTATGAATGATAAATTATGAATGAAAACTGAAAACTGAAAACTGATCACTGATAACTGATAACTGATAACTGATAACTGATAACTGACGGCTAACCCTACTTAAGTTAACTTCAGATCAAGAGCGATCGGACATTCCACTTTCGTTCCCCCTAAACCGCAGTAACCACCGGGGTTTTTCGCTAAATACTGCTGATGATAAACTTCAGCATAATAAAATTCAGGTGCGTCGAGAATTTCCGTGGTAATCTGACCGTAGCTCGCTTGATTGAGAGCTTCTTGGTAGATCGATCGGGATTTTTCCGCTAATTGCCTTTGCTGGGGACTATAGGTATAGATACCCGATCGATACTGGGTTCCCGTATCATTACCCTGACGCATCCCTTGGGTGGGATTATGACTTTCCCAGAAAACCTTTAACAGTTGTTCGTAGGAAATCACACTGGGATCATAGACCACTAAGACCACTTCATTATGCCCAGTCATGCCGGTACACACTTCCTGATAGGTGGGATTGGGGGTGATACCAGCCGCATAACCTACGGCCGTGGTGTAAACACCTTCTAATTGCCAAAATTTCCGCTCTGCTCCCCAAAAACAGCCTAAACCAAACATTGCGGTTTCCATACCGGCAGGAAAGGGGGGCTGCAAGGGATGACCGTTAACGTAGTGGCCGCTAGGTACGGGCATTTTTTCTGATCGCCCGGGTAGTGCCTCCCTTACTGTGGGCAAAGTTAATTTTTTTCCGAATCCGAATAACACCATAATAAGAATTTGTCCAGAAAGTTTTACCTTACTTTACATTATCGCTTAATTTTAGGGATTTCAGTGATCGGTGATCAGAACTGAGGCTGCAGCTCAATTTTTGTCAATCCACTGATACCATTTTTCTAAAGTAATGGCAGAGATGGTTAATTTACCTTCCCCCCACCCTCTCCCAGAAGGGGAGAGGCGAGTAGGATGCCTGCCACGAATAAAGAAAAATGCTATCAGCCAATTACTTTGAGAGTTAAGCAGTAAGCGTTGGGGCTCTTCTAGGTTCTGTGTGAGCATGGTATAATAGTAACACAGAACAGGAGGTGGGTTATGTGGATAAATTTTGAGCAACTCCTCGATTTACCAAATGTAACAGTGGTCAATTATCAAAAAATTGAGCAGACAATTTT
>NZ_JADBRW010000406.1:0-8620 GCF_020247025.1 Microcystis sp. M109S1 | reverse complement strand
CTTTCTAGGAAATAAGGTGGAACATGAGATTTTTTCGACTTGTTCAAAGTGGCCGTCCGGCATTCGGACACTCAAAATGGACGGGTCGGAAAGCGTAAGACTTCTGTTAAAGAAGCAGCATCCCGTGAAGCGTCAACCCCGTTCAGCGACCACCCTAAAAAAGTGGCGTGGTGAGGAATCGCCGTCCGTTTTACGGCGGCGAGGATGTCAATATCTGTCGGATAGGCTTCTAGCCTCTGCTTACTGGCAAAAGTGAGGGGCAGCCCGGGACAGACACTGATGCCAAAGGAAGAATAGACCTCTTGTAAAAATCAAAAATTGTTGTTGGGGTTAGGAGTCAGTAGCTGGTCGTCAGTAGTCAGGAGAATTAAGAATGAATAATAAGCAATTAAATGGTATATTTACAGATTTTATGCCATTTAATCCTTATTTTTGCCCTTTTTGAAACGTCAAAAATTAATTATGCAAGAGTTCTAGTCTTTAGTCAGAATATTTACTATCAGAGCAGCACAAGGCTGATGTTTAGGGGCTGGCTGCGATAGGATAAAAAAGTGCTAGATAAAAACTCCTCTCCCTTCTGTTCCTTAGTTGCGGGTCACTGGTTCAAGCTAATCTGTGGAGCTAGTTACCAGGATTTGCCCACGATTCGCAACCTCGCTTTGACCTATACTATCGCCGGAGCCGATTGTATTGATGTGGCCGCCGACCGAGCCGTGATTGTTGCGGCCAAAGAAGGCATCGAAACCGCCGAAAAAATCGCTGGATTATCTCCCAATCGACGACCTTGGTTAATGGTCAGTCTCAATGACGGGGAAGATCCCCACTTTCGTAAAGCTATCTTTAACCCGCAACTCTGTCCGGTCGATTGTCCCCGTCCCTGCGAAAAAATCTGTCCCGCTTATGCTATCGATAGGGGAGGAGTGATTGAGCATCGCTGTTATGGTTGCGGTCGCTGCTTACCCGTTTGTCCCCGGCAAATAATCGAGACAAAATCCCGTGTCTGTCAACCCCAAGAAATTATCCCCTTAATTATCGAAATGGGAGTCGATGCGATCGAAATTCATACCCAAGTCGGTCATGGAGAGGAATTTGCTCGACTCTGGCCAGCGCTCGCAACTGTCAGTAAAAACCTAAAAATCCTCGCCATAAGTTGCCAAGATCATGAATATATCATTGATTACCTCCACTATCTGCGAGAAACTATTTCACCCCTAAGCTGTCCTCTGATTTGGCAGACGGACGGCCGACCGATGAGCGGCGATATCGGCAAAGGAACCACCCACCCGGCTATTAACATGGCCAAAAAAGTCCTTTCCACCAATCTAGCCGGATTTGTGCAGTTAGCCGGGGGAACCAATGACCATACCGTGACCAAATTACAGCAACTGGGACTGAGAGAAAAAATCGCTGGTATTGCCTATGGAAGTTACGCCCGTTCATTGATTTTGCCAATTTTAGAGCATTTAGACCAGCCTAACCTTGAAAATGACCCCCAAGCCTACCAAGAAGCCGTTAAAGCCGCTTCTATTCTCGTTGCTCAATTAAAAGCCTAACCTTGGTCAAAAAACTATAATATTTTTTTGATTGACAACTAACCCCTAAATGTGTTAGACCCCAAGAAAATCTGGGAAATAAAAACAGCCAATTATCGCCAAAACCCTTTATTATTAATGCCAGAAACCCTACCCTCCTCTCGGATGCCAGTTACCGACGATTTAAACAAACTCTTGGCAATTCTACCCGCGCGGATTCGCGGCAAAATCGAGGAACACCCGCGGCAGCATCAACTGATCGAAGTAGTTATGGATTTGGGACGCATACCAGAAGCGCGTTTTCCCGATGGGGCGATCGATCTGGGGGACGAACCGATCTCAAAAGAAGAAATCCAGTATTCGATCGCCCGGGTGGGCAGTTTTAGCGGCGATAATCGCGCCGGGATTGAACGCACCCTGCACCGCATCAGTGCCATTCGCAATCGAGACGGGGAAATTATCGGTTTAACCTGTCGTATCGGTCGGGCCGTTTTCGGTACGATCACCCTGATTAACGACCTAGTGGAAACGGGTAAATCCCTGCTGCTGCTCGGTCGTCCGGGGGTAGGGAAAACCACCGCTCTCCGGGAAATTGCCCGAGTTTTAGCCGACGATCTCAATAAACGGGTAGTGATTATCGACACCTCCAACGAAATCGCCGGGGATGGAGATATTCCCCATCCGGCCATCGGTCGCGCTCGTCGGATGCAGGTGGCCCGTCCGGAATTGCAGCATCAAGTCATGATCGAAGCGGTGGAAAACCATATGCCAGAGGTGATCGTGATCGATGAGATCGGTACGGAATTAGAAGCTCTGGCCGCCCGTACGATCGCCGAACGCGGGGTGCAGTTAGTGGGAACCGCCCACGGCAATCAATTGGAAAATTTAATTAAAAATCCGACTTTATCGGATTTAGTCGGGGGAATTCAGGCAGTAACTCTCGGAGACGAAGAAGCGCGCCGCCGGGGTTCTCAGAAGACCGTTTTAGAACGCAAAGCACCGCCCACCTTTGACATTGCCATCGAAATGTTGGAACGTCAGCGCTGGGTCATCCACGAAGACGTATCCACTACTATCGACCAACTGCTGCGGGGCCGCGAACCAATTGCTCAAATCCGTTGGGTAGATGAGGAGGGAAAAGTACAGGTCACTCAGGAAGAACCAAAACCGGAAAAGTTGACCCCTTTGCGCGGCAATTATCTGCCGGAAATGGATAAACCCAAGGGATGGCGGGCCGATGGCCGAATGACTCCCGTGGACCGTTTTGGTGCAGGCCCACTCAACCGGGAAAACGATTTCGATCGCCTCCTCGAACAATCCTGGCTGCAGGAAGAACCGGAAACGGAAAAAGTCCGCGTCCCCGGTCCCAATGGCGAAGATTGGCCGGTTTATGTCTATCCCTACGGAGTCAGTCGCGCCCCGATCGAACAGGTAGTACAGGCCCTAGATTTGCCGATCGTTTTGACCAAAGATTTACAGGAGGCCGACGCAGTGCTGGCCTTGCGTTCCCACGTTAAAAATCAGTCAAAATTGCGGCAAATTGCCAAAGTAAGACAAATTCCCATCCACGGCATCAAATCCAATACCATGCCCCAAATTTCTCGGGGTTTAAAGCGGATTTTGGGCATTGATGACCCGATGAATCAGGAAGGTGCAGATCTGCGTTTATTTGCCCGCAGCGGCAGCGATGACGAGATCGAAGCTTTGGAGGAGGCCCGGTTAGCGGTGGAACAAATCGTTATTCCTACCGGCCAACCGGTGGAGTTACTGCCGCGATCGGCGAAAGTGCGGAAAATGCAACACGAATTAGTCGAGCATTACCGTCTCCAATCCGATAGCTTCGGAGAGGAACCGAATCGCCGTATTCGTATCTATCCAGCTTAGGAGTCGGGAATTTGAAGCGACGCACGCTAATTATTATGGGTACGGGGGCGGCGATCGGTGCGGTGGCCGTCCGGATTATCCATCGTCCCCAATCGGCGGCGGAATTGCGCGCCAAAATGCCCCTAGCTGCAAGAATTAAGCTCTGTCTCGATCTGGCTAAGATTAAACTAGCTACCACGATCGACTATCTCGATAGTTATGCCCGTCGGGGAATTCTCTATCCCTATCTTACCCATCCAGAGCCATCGGGTTTTAATTTCTTCAATTGGCTACGGAGGGGGAATAGTCCCACCCCCGGCACTTGGAAGTTAGAAAAAGCCGATTTTTGGGCGGCAGGGGCTTTTGCTGCTTTGTTATGGAAAATTGCTGACTTAGAATCAAACCCTATGGATGCGGGATTTTGGGCAGCTGCCGCGAAAAAATGGAGCGATCCCTTAAAAGAAGCGAGTTTGAAGAACAAAGACATCGCTCTCAATAATGTGCTGGTGTTTGCTGCTTGGTTTGAGTCGGGACAGGGCCAGGAAAAACAGACAGCTTTAGAGATAACTTTACGGGGGGCCAGACAACTAGCGCAACCTTTTCAGGATGGTAAAGGGAGTTTTCACACCGATATCGGGACTTTTGGCTGGTTACGCAAGGCTGATCGCACCGATCAGCAAGAACATTGGCAGGTTTTTATCGACCATACGATCAATATAGAACAAATGCTCTGGGCAAGTCTCCACAATCCTGACCCCAAGGAGGCAAAAGATTGGCAAGAAAAGGCCCTTTCCCACATCCGCACCATTAGCCGCACCTTTGGGGCTAATCGTCGCCCGGGTAAAACGGGAACTTGGCAAAGAGGGTATTTTGACCAAAATGTCAACTCTCCCACCTATAGAAATTTCTTATTTAATGAGGGAAAACAGGGCTGGCGCGATGATAGCACTTGGTCCCGGGGTCAAGCTTGGTTTATTTATAGTGCCACGACGGCCTATATTTACACCGGCGATCCGGAAATGTTAACCATTGCCAAGGATGCCATTAATTATTATCTGGAAAATTTGCCCGATCGCTGGCCCGGTGGACAAAGACGCGCTGGGGATTTTATTCCTCCCTGGGACTTTGATTATGCCTTGCAAAAAAATGCCGCTACGGAAAAGGATTCTTCGGCAGCGGCGATCGCTGTGGCGGGGATGATTCGCTTATTAAAAGCTTTACCCAGCAGCGATCCTAGTTATGGAACCTATCGAGAGGCGATCGATAATACTCTCTTGAATTTGACTTCTTTTGCCTATTTTCCCGATGAAACCGCCCCAGAGATGAGTTTATTGCGTCATGGTTGTTATCATCATCCCGCCGCGATTCAACCCAGCCAAATCTATGATACGGGTTTAATTTGGGGAGACTTGTTTTTTATAAATGCTTTGGCTGAATACCAAGATTTACCCGCTACTTAGGGCTGGCTGAATAAATCTAAACACCCTGGCACCACCGAAAAACTTTTTGCCGCAAACCCTAAATATAACTTAACTCAGTAAAAAAGACTTATTCGGATGGACAAGAAAGCCTTTTTTCAGCGCCTCTCGTCCTAATAACATCCGAAAACCCATGACATCGCGATTAGTCAAGGTTAATTCGATCGCCCATTGACGACCACCAAGCAATACACTTGTTCTAATAACAGGACGTAGTTGACTTTGACCCCCAGAATTTTTTACCTGTCGCCATTCGAGGATTTCTGCGGTGGTGGTGACAGTGTGGTGACTATCTTTTTGGTAGGGATGAACTTGAAAGCGCAGCCAATTGCGATCGCCATCCAGAAAAGGGTGGAGATGAAAAGCGTGTAGGGCCGAGGAGCGAGCGCCTGTATCAATCTTGGCCTTTATTTTGGTAATGCCTAAATCAGGTAAATCGAGCCATTCTCGCCAACCGATGATGATTTTATCGGGTTTCATCCGTCTATTTAGGGTCTGCTGAAAAAGTTTTTCCTAGGGGCAGGGTGTAGGGTGTAGGGTCTGGGGTGTAGGGTTTTACCGATTTTGAGGTAGTCAGTTACCTAATTTTCAGGGAAAAAGTCCCTGAATTTTACCCCCGATCACCCCAGGTCCGGCACTTTTTGCGGGGAAAAAAGTCTAAAAGTCTTATCCAGCAAGGTTTTTAGATTTATTCAGCCAGCCCTATTTAGTTTTTTCTTCTTCAATCTCCCGCTGCATTTGGGCGATTTCTTCGGGAGTCATCGCTTCCAGGCGTTTTTTAAAGACGGCATCTTCGTAATCCTTGCGCTGTTTGCCGTAGGTCATATTATCGGTGGCAACTCGAAACAGATAGGTAAAAATCCAACCGATGACACCACCCACCAACACCGCTTGACTCCAAATTCCCGCCGAAGCACTATCTAAACCGGTTTTTTGTAGGATAATGTAGAGGATGCCGCCCACAGCAAACATCCCGATACCAATCCCGATGACATCGATGCGTCTCATGGGTTTTTTTGGTTGATAACTTAAGCTTTTAGGGTACGACGTTGGGGACGGAAGTTAAGGAAAGGACTTAACAACAGCATCCCGGGGAAGAAAAAGCTCATCAGAAAGTACATAAACCCTCTTTCCCAAGAAGATGCCACATACCAGCGCGTATTGAGGTAGTAGTAGATAACGGCGGGAATGACGAGCAAATACAAGACACTGAGAGATAGGTAGATCAGGGCGATGATAATGGTTTCTTGCGTCAGAATTGATTGCATAAGGATTGATTTTTCTCAATAGCTGTCGGTGAACGGCAATTCACCTGCTGATTATTTTACCCCCTCTTTCCCCCTTTGTGGCGATCGAATTGGCGGGCTAAAATAATTTACTGAAAATACTCTTGCTAATTAAATTATTTGTGATATGATAAAAAATTGTCGGTTAAATAACGGGGGCGTGGCGGAATGGTAGACGCTACGGACTTAAAATCCGTTGAGCCTTATAAGCTCGTGAGAGTTCGAGTCTCTCTGCCCCCATCGATCGGAGTCTATATTTAAACTGAGTACTGGGTATTTTAGTACAAATGCCCAAACTGCCTTTCCCTGCCCCCAGGAAAAACTTTTTGGATCTTCTCGACTTTGTGTGATAATTTTTGCTTATAGAATCGTGAAATGTTTACTGGGAAAGACTTTTAGGACTATTTTGCTGAAGAAACTATCAGTATAGACCCCGTTTCCACACAGAAACCAGAAGAGCCCTTTTTCAGCCAGCCCTATCTAAAATATCCAATAATTCTAGGGGATGATGAATGAGATGATCGGGGTTAAATTGAGTGAGAATTTGAGGGGAATTAAAGCCCCAAGCGACGGCCACCACTTGCACTCGACTTTTTTGGGCAGCAGTAATATCTCTAGTTTCATCGCCGACATAAATCATTTCATCGGGGCAGAATTTATTTTGTCGGATCAGGCGATCAATAATTTTGTGTTTGCCGAATAAGGGCGTTCCCGAATAGATAAAATCAAATAAATTTAAGAGTTGATTATTTGCTAAAAAGATGGTGACGTTTTCCTTGGTATTAGAAGTTATTATTCCTAATCTATAGCCTCTTTCTTTAAGAGTGACGAGGCAGTGATGCCAGCCATGGAAGGGTTTCAGACATTCAATTTGTTTATTTAATTCCCGTTTAACTCGATAGAGTAAAAAAGGGATTTTAACGGGGGAAACTTGGGATTGTTTAATAATTTCTTGGGAACTAAGGTTTTTTAGTCTGGCCAAATCTTCCTCGTTGATGGGTTGATAACCGAAATTTTTAGCCAAACGATTGACAATCTCCACGAAAGTATCGTGGGTATCGGCGATAGTACCATCAAAATCGAACACTACTACTTTAATTGTCATCTTGTACGGGGTGAGGGGAATGAGCTAAATTAGCTTGGGCATTACGTCGCCACTGCTGAGGTTTGATTCGACGCAAGGCCGACGAGATGAAACGACGATCCCACTCCTCTATAGTTAGATTAGCTAATTCATCCAACCTTGGCGAGAGGTTTTCCGGACGAGGTTGAAAATCCTCCACGTCGGTAACTTGGGCAAAACGTTGATTCCAAGGACAGACATCTTGACAGATATCGCAGCCAGCTACCCAACCTTGTAAATTCTTGGCAATTTCTGTAGGCAAAGTTACATCACGATTTTCGATGGTATGGTATGCAATACAGCGATTAGCATCCACCACATAGGGATTAACTATTGCTTGGGTCGGACAAGCGCTTAAACAACGGCTACAGGTGCCACAATGGTCACTATGGGGTTGATCCGGTTCTAAAGGTAAATTAGTTAATATTTCTGCTAAAAACACCCAACTGCCGTAATTGCGGGTAATTAAATTACCGTTCTTGGCAATCCAGCCGATCCCTGCTCTTTGCGCCCAGACTTTATCCTGTACCGGTCCTGTATCCACATAGTAACGGGTTTGAATTTGCTCCCCCTGACTTTCTAACCATTGACTGAGGGCTTTTAATTTTTTACTTAATACTTTGTGATAATCCCGTCCCCAAGCATAACGGGAAATTTTGCCATGGTTTTGCTCTTGACTGTGTTGCTGGGGGGTGTAGTAGTTAAGGGCGAGACCAATTAGCGATCGCACTTCTGGCCAAAGAGTTTTGATATCCTGTCGTTTCGGGTTAGTCATCCAATCCATATCAGCGTGATAACCCCGCTCTAACCAGCTTTTTAGATGGGATACCGCCGAGTCTTGGCTGTCCACAGAGGCAATACCGACCCCATGGAAGCCCAACTCTAGCGCTTTTTCTTTGATTTGTGTTTCTGTCAGCATAGAAATATCTTAAGTCAAGTATTTGTAACAATTATTTACAATTATCAATTTATTGAGCCAAATCCCAGGCTGAACAGTTAGAAACCATGCGCGATTTGGTTAAAAAAGTCAGCAATCCGATTACTCGCTCCTACGGTATTCTCAGTCTTAACACCAAACTAGCTTTCTGGTAAGCTAAACGGCTTTTACTTCGGATCACCGATATAGACTCCAAAAGGGTTATAGCTATTGGATCATGCAGGTTAAGCGCCGTTTAGCTTATCAATTAGCCGAAATGATGGTTCTTCGGTTTGTGTTATGCAATGGACGGGGGTTATAAGGGATGTAACCCTTATATAGAAAGGCATTTGGCGATTTTTGTCAATTATTTTTGATCTAGAGCGAACTAATCAATTAAGTCTCTTGCCAGATAAGGATTT
>NZ_JADBRW010000405.1:0-4081 GCF_020247025.1 Microcystis sp. M109S1 | reverse complement strand
TCAGTAAACAGTAATCAGTAATCAGTGAAAAGACAGTAGGAAACTGCTATTTAATACTGCTCACTTAATACTCAAATCTGGTAACTGATGACTGACCCACTGATAACTGACATCATCAATTAAAAAAGTTGTCGGTGAACGGTGAAGATTAAGCTGTGAGCCATCTTGAATGGGTCAGTAAACAGTAATCAGTAATCAGTGAAAAGACAGTAGGAAACTGCTATTTAATACTGCTCACTTAATACTCAAATCTGGTAACTGATGACTGATAACTGATGACTGATAACTGATAACTGATAACTGATAACTGATAACTGATAACTGATAACTGAAAAGGGGGACTATTTTGAACGGATTCGGGGCAGCAGTCGTCATGACCGGTTGTGGATCGGCCACACCAGCGCAATTCCTCAGTAATGAAGAACTCAGCCAAATTGTCGAGACTTCCGATGAGTGGATTAAAAGTCGTACAGGCATCGGTAAACGCCATTTAGCGGATCAATCGGTGTCTTTGAGCCAATTAGCAGCCCAAGCGGCGATTAAGGCTCTGGAAATGGCTCAGGTGTCGCCTAGGGACATCGATCTGATTCTCTTGGCTACTTCTACCCCCGATGATCTGTTCGGTAGTGCCGCCCAAGTTCAAAGTCAGATCGGGGCTAATCGGGCGATCGCTTTTGATCTCACCGCCGCCTGTTCGGGTTTTCTGGTGGGATTAGTCACCGCCACCCAGTTTATCCGTACTGGTACTTACCGCAATGTCTTGGTTATCGGGGCCGATGTTCTCTCCCGTTGGCTGGATTGGAACGATCGCGCTACCTGTGTCCTCTTTGGAGATGGGGCAGGGGCGGTGGTTTGTCAAGCAAATGATACAAAAGATAACATTCTCGGTTTTGAACTCCATAGCGACGGCAGCCAGAATGGTTCTCTCAATCTCGCCTATGAGGGGGAAGAATTGCCCCTTAAGGAGGGGGTAAGGGTTCAAAAAGGGACCTATAAGCCCCTAAGGATGAACGGACGGGAAGTCTATCGTTTTGCCGTGGCGAAAGTGCCAGAGGTCATCGAAAAAGCTCTCTATCGAGCTAATTTAACCACCAGTGATATCGATTGGTTAGTTTTGCACCAAGCTAATCAAAGAATTATGGACGCGGTGAGCGAGCGCCTGAAACTGCCTCCGGAAAAAGTGATCAGCAATCTCAGCGAGTATGGCAACACTTCCGCAGCCTCGATTCCTCTAGCCCTCGATGAAGCTGTCAGGAGTGGTAAGGTCAAAAAAGGTGATATTATTGCTTCTTCTGGCTTTGGTGCCGGTTTAACTTGGGGTGGGATTATCTTCCGTTGGGGAGATTAATTCAGTGATCAGTAAACAGTAAACAGTAACCAGTAAACAGTAAACAGTAAACAGTAACCAGTAAACAGTAACCAGTAAACAGTAAACAGTAAACAGTAAACTAAAAACTCACATCTGATAACTGATAACTGATAACTGATAACTGATAACTGATAACTGATAACTGATAACTGATAACTGATAGCTGATAACTGATAACTGATAACTGATAACTGACCCAAACACATCTATCTATCTATTTTAAGAACGTATGAAAACAGCGTGGATATTCCCGGGACAAGGATCGCAAGCGTTAGGAATGATTGGAGATTTAGCGGAAAGTGCGCTTGGCCAAGAGAGATTAGAAATAGCAGAAAGAATCCTCGGTTGGTCGGTCCTGGAAAAATGTCAAGGGGATGAAGAAACCCTATCTCGTACTCTTTATACCCAACCTTGTTTATTTGTGGTGGAGAGTATTTTAGCGGATTTGTTGCAAGAAAAAGGTCATTTTCCCGATCTAGTTGCCGGTCATAGTCTCGGTGAATATTCGGCTTTGTATGCGGCCAGGGTGTTTAATTTTGAAACAGGATTAAATCTAGTTCAAAACCGTTCCCGTTTGATGGATGCGGCCGAAGGTGGTAAAATGGCCGCCTTAATGAAATTCGATCGCACCAGTCTAGAGACAGTGATTAATCAGACGGAAAATGTAGTTATTGCTAATGATAATAGTGCCGAACAAGTGGTGATTTCTGGGACTCCTGAAGCGGTGGATTTGGTATTAGGTCAAGTGAAAGTTAAGCGGGTTATGCCCTTAAAAGTATCCGGTGCTTTTCACTCTCCCTTGATGGAAAATGCTGCTATTCAGTTTCAGCAGATTTTAGAATTAGTTAATTTTCGTTCTGCAAAAGTTCCCGTTATTTCTAATGTTAATCCTAGCCAACCGATCACCGATGCGGAGGAATTAAAAAGTTATCTCATTCAGCAGATGACTAGCTCCGTAAGATGGCGAGAAATTATCTTAAAATTGCTGGATGTGGGTGTGGAAAAAGCGATCGAAGTGGGACCAGGTAAAGTTTTAACTGGTTTAATTAAACGAACTGTTCCTGCAATTGAGTTAGAAAATATCAGTCAATTAGCCGATATATCCAAGGGTAACGAAGATGTTAAATTGCAGGGTTCATTAGTTGGTGTTGGTTAAATTATCTGGCAACATTTTCGACAAAGGAAGTAAATTGATGGATACCTAGCCAAAAAGGAAGGCTTTTAAACCTTCCTTACACTAGAATTGGTCATTTATTGACGTTTGCGAGCCAATGCACCCAGAGAACCCACCGCTAATAAACCTAAAAGGGTACCTGGTTCTGGGGTTGTCTGTGTCGGGGTGCCGGTGCCTTGAATGGTCCAGTTAGCAGCAACGATATTGCCTGATGCATTGGTCAAACCGACCCTGTTGGAGGGCAAAGTCAAGTAAACGACACTGCCTCCATCCACGAACCATGAGCGAGGTGTTTGTGTGGAATTGGTTGAGACTACATTGAGATTACTGGAATCACTCCATTTGGTAGGAACAGCCGTTAATTGTCCTGAGGCATTGGTGACAAAGCTTCCTGAAGCAGCAGTCAACCCATTACCACCATTAGGATTAAAGGTGGTAACGTGGGACCCATTACCAAAATTGAAGGTGACAGTCACAATGTTACTCGCGGTCCATGTTTGGCCCAACAGGGAAGTTCCCCCATTGTCAAGCTGATAGGTAATAACCGCAGTATCACCGACATTAACGTTATCGACACCAAAGTTTGCTGAAACAGTACCCGTATAGGTAGCGGTAAAAATGGCGGCATGGGCGGGAATGGCACTGAAAACGGCACAAGTCACCGCAGGAAGGCAAAGGGCTTTTAGCAGTTGATTAGTCATTTTTGATTGATTGCAAGTTAATGTCCTGGTTAAGAATGGGCTCTTCTCGACTTTGTGTGATAATTTTTGCTTATGGAATCGTGAAATGCTTATCGGGCAAGACTTTTAGGGCTATTTTGCGGATATTCTATCAGTATAGACCTCGTTTCCACACATAAACCAGAAGAGCCAAGAATGGGTAAAAATTGCTATTTATACCCCATAAATCATTGCTTAATAGCAATAAGCATCATAATTATACCCCCCCCCGAATTTGTCAAGTATTCTCCGTTTTTTATTGATGAATACGGAAAAAAGCCCATCAGGGAGAGAGTGGAAGGGTTCGCCAAGGAAACATCTTAAATTAATCGGTAATGATTAGGATTGCGCTATTTTAGGGGTTAGGGGGGAGGCAAAACGTCCTAATCTTAGCGGGTACTGCTATAAAATAAAAGCATGAAAACTGACACGATTTTTTATCAACTCTTTCAATCTTTCCCCTCTATCTTCTTTGAATTAATTCAACTCCCTATCACCGAAGCCAATAACTACCGCTTTGACTCAGTGGAAGTCAAACAACTTTCTTTTCGTCTCGATGGAGTCTTTCTGCCGCAAAATAATAACCCCCAGACTCCTATCTACTTCTGTGAGGTACAATTTCAAGAAGATGAGGCTTTTTATCGCCGCTTTTTCACTGAAATATTCTTATATCTCAGTAAAACTGACTTAACCAATGATTGGCGGGGTGTGATTGTCTATCCTAACCCTCAAGTAGAAACCGATAAAGTTCAACGCTATCGGGAACTCCTCAACTCCGAGCGAGTGAGACGGATTTATCTGAATGAATTAGAAAACATT
>NZ_JADBRW010000404.1:0-4880 GCF_020247025.1 Microcystis sp. M109S1 | reverse complement strand
TGTTAGTGCAAGAAAATAGGATTGGGACTTTCAAAAACCTTGCATTATCCTTCTTATAGTACATCGCTTGGTACAAAAAACAAGGGCAACAAAGCCTGAAACTCCTGACTCCTGACTCCTGACTCCTGACTCCTACCCCCAGGAAAAACTTTTTCAGCAGACCCTAATTATCAAACCGAAAGAAGAATTGATCAAATTGTCAATCGGTGAAAATAGAAAACCCCGTTATAGTACCAACATGAATCTTGAACTAGCCGAAAAGCTAAATTTAGAACTTTGTGCCACTCGTTGTCCTTCTTTTAAAAATCTTCTCGACTTTCTGCAATCTCTGTCAAGAGGATAGCAAACCATTAACTCCTCCATCCCAGCCAAGAAACCTGCGAGCGCTACTGACTTGACACTGTTCTAAACCCCAAAAAAGGCAGATTTTATGGTAAAATAGTCGTACAAATGGGCATATTTTGCACATCAAAAGGGTAAAAGCCCGATTTTTAGCGAATTTACTCACAAAAACGCTTTTTTGCCTTGTTATTGGAGTTAACCCCCCTATGACCGCCGCCCAGGATCATATCGTCCCCACAGACTTAAGCAATGAAATGTCCCGTTCCTATCTAGAATACGCCATGAGCGTCATCGTTGGGCGCGCCTTGCCCGACGCTAGGGACGGACTGAAACCCGTACACCGGCGCATTCTTTATGCGATGTACGAACTAGGATTAACCCCCGATCGCCCCTTCCGGAAATGCGCTAGAGTCGTCGGGGAAGTATTAGGAAAATACCATCCCCACGGGGATACTGCCGTTTACGATGCTCTCGTCCGCATGGCCCAGGATTTCTCCATGCGCGATCCCCTGATTAACGGTCATGGTAACTTCGGATCGATCGATAACGATCCCCCGGCAGCCATGCGTTATACCGAGTGTCGTCTGCACACCCTGGCCACCAACGCCCTACTACAGGATATCGAGTCAGAAACCGTCGATTTCGCCGATAACTTCGATGGTTCCCAACAGGAACCCGTGGTTTTGCCCTCTAGAGTCCCACAACTGCTAATTAATGGCTCATCGGGCATCGCCGTCGGTATGGCCACCAATATCCCCCCCCACAACCTGGCCGAGATTATCGATGGAACCGTTGCCCTCATCCATAACCCCGATCTCACCGATACGGAATTACAGCGTTATATCCCGGGGCCGGACTTTCCCACCGGGGCGCATATCCTTGGTAGAGACGGCATTCAGGAAGCTTACACCACTGGCCGCGGTTCCATTACCCTGCGGGGAGTCGCCACCTTTGAAACCATCGAACAAAGGGGAAGACCCGATCGAGATGCTATTATTATCACCGAACTGCCCTATCAGACCAATAAAGCGGCATTAATCGAAAAAATCGCCGATTTGGTCAATGATCGCAAAATAGACGGTATTTCCGATGTGCGGGACGAAAGCGATCGCGACGGCATCCGGGTAGTGATCGAACTGAAACGAGATGCCTATCCTCGCGTCGTCCTCAACAATCTTTATAAACAAACGCCCCTCCAGTCGAATTTTGGGGCGAATATGTTGGCATTAGTCGATAACGAACCGAGATTACTGACTTTAAGGGAGTTTCTCCGCGTTTTCCTCGATTTTCGGGTAGAAGTGATCACCCGTCGTACCCGTTATGAACTCCGCAAGGCCGAGGAAAGGGATCATATCCTTCAGGGTTTACTAATTGCCCTCGCTAGTCTCGATGCAATCATTGCCCTGATTCGCAGTGCTGCCGATACAGCTACCGCAAAAGAGGGATTAGTGCAGAATTTTGGTCTCTCAGAGGTGCAAGCAGACGCAATCCTACAAATGCAGCTGCGACGGTTAACCGCCCTAGAATCGGAGAAAATTCAGCAAGAACACGGGGAATTACTGGCAAAAATCAGCGATCTTCAGGATATTTTAGCCAGAAAAGAACGTATCGACACCATTATTGAGGAAGAACTGCAACAGATCAAAACGATTCACGCTACCCCGCGTCGCAGTCATATTGAACAAAGGGAAGGAGAAATCGCCGAAACTGACCTGATTGCCAACGAACAGGCCTTAATTCTCGTCACCGAACAGGGTTACATCAAAAGAATGCCCGTTAATACCTTTGAGTCCCAAAATCGGGCAACAAGGGGCAAAGCTGGCGCGAAAATGAAAGAAGACGACGGCATCGATCACTTTATCACCTGCCGCGATCACGATAGCGTCCTCTTTTTCACCGATCGCGGGGTTGTCTATAGTCTCAACGCCTATCATATCCCCACCGGTTCCCGTACCGCTCGCGGCGTTCCCATCGTGCAACTGTTAGAGATTCCCAAAGGGGAGAAAATTACCTCGGTGGTGGCAGTCAGCGAGTTCAGCGAGGATAATTACCTGATTATGCTCACACAAAAGGGATTTATCAAGAAAACCGCCCTCGCTGCCTTTAGTAATATTCGATCGAACGGTTTAATCGCCATTTCTCTCGAAGACGGTGATCAACTACGTTGGGTTCGCTTGGCCAAAGAGGAAGACAGCGTCATTATCGGTTCTCGTCAGGGGATGGCAATTCATTTTAAGGCCGATAGTCAACAATTGCGCTCCTTGGGAAGGGCAACTAAAGGCGTAAAATCGATGAAATTGCGCTCAGGTGACGAATTAATTAGTATGGACATCCTGCCTAGTCAAATTGTCGCCCAAATCGCTGAATCTAACGAAGAAGAAACCGAGGACGAAAGCGAAGAAATTAACCCCGAAGTGGCTAATAATGGCCCCTGGGTGTTAGCGATTACCATGGCAGGACTAGGAAAACGGGTTCCCGTTACCCTCCTCCGTCTGCAAAATCGGGCGGGATTAGGAGTCAGAGTGATTAAATTCCGCAAAAAGAACGATAAATTAGCGGCTCTGCACGTTGTTAACCCCAACGAGGAATTTATGATTATCACCGAACGGGGTATTATTATCCGTCAATCCGTCGATGCTATTACTCCCCAATCGCGATCGGCCGGAGGCATCCGGGTACAAAAACTCGATGAGGACGATGCGATCGCTGCGGTGGCCCTAGTTCCCCCTAGTGATGCGGAGGAATCTGAAGACATTTAGATTTGCCCGGAAGTGGGGTGTGGGGTGTGGGGTGTGGGGTGTAGGGTGTGGGGTGTAGGGTGTGGGGGTGACTCCTATCTCCTGACTCCTGACTCCTGACTCTTGTTCTGAGGATTTGGGATTAAAACTGAAAAAAGTGCATTAATTGGGAGATTTCCTGAGCTTCTAAGGATAAACGCCCTTTAAAATCCACAATATTCTTAAATAATCCCTGTTCTTCTCTGTTTTTAATAATGGCAGCTGCCAAATTATCACTGACGAGGGGTAGGGTTTTTAACTGCTCGATCGAGGCGGTGTTAGGATTGATTTTAGGGGGTGCGAGGGGACTTTCCGGACTATAATAGGCAAATTCTAGAATCGGTTGCCAAGCTTTCAATCTAGCCACAGGAACACTCAAAGCAGCCGCTAGATCTTCAAGAGAAAGCAATTCTACCCCCATACCCAGCAATTCCACCAACATCCGCGCTTGATGGATGGATATCCCCGGCAATCGCAGCCAATCATCCACACCCGCTTGACTGACATTAATTTTAATGCCCAATTGCGCCGCCATAGCGATCTCATCGAGGGAACGAAAGCGATAATAGGGATCATTGCTAATTTTGGCTTTTAAAGGGTTAAAAGTGCGCCCTAACCAGTTTTGCGGTGTCATTATAGTAATTGTCGCCGTTTTTCTTCAAATTCGTACTCAGAAATTAATCCTTCTTGCCGGAGGCGCTCTAATTCCCTTAAAGCTGCCCCGATCGCCTCTACTTGTTTAGGCTCTAAACTGGGGACAGTGGCAGCAGCGGGAAAATAGTTAGCCAAAAATTGGTTATCTTGGATTAAATACCACACCGCATCGATCGCGCAAGCCACCCGGGGAATCGGAGTTTGCCAAAGGAGAAGATAGATAATTCCCCAGAGAGGTTGACCGAGATAGAATTTATGAATACCGGCGATAGGAAAGGGGAAAGCGAGAATACTACCGATAAAAGCCATAAAAATCGCTAATTTACGGCTTTTGGGCTTACTTAATAATTTTTCCACCAGAAGCATGACACCTGTTCGAGATTGATTTTAGCCTGATCTGAACTTTCTATCGTGAACTACTCTCAAGATCGTTGAGAGCTTCCTATTTCACGGGGGATTGCCTCAAGACGGACTTACGCCCAGATTTTGGTCTTATATCCCCTCTATAGGCAGTATCGCTAGTTCCTAACGACAATATCCGTAAGCTTTCATCTCGAATATTTATTGCCGCATTTATGTCACGATCATGGATTGTTTTGCAATGTTCACAAGTCCATGTTCTAACATCAAGGGACAAACTCCCTACTTGATTTAGACAGACATGACAAGTCTTAGAACTAGGGAAAAATCTATCAACTTCGATATAAGTTTTTCCTTCCCATTCTGCCTTGTATTTGAGCATTGTACAAAACATTCCCCAACTACAATCACTAATAGCCTTAGCTAAATTATGATTGGGTACCATGGCTTTAACATTGAGGTTTTCTACCGCAATAACTTGGTTTTCGTTAACTATCTTACGGGATAGCTTGTGGAGAAAATCCTCACGACATCTTGAGATTTTAGAGTGAACTTTAGCTACTTTACGTCTAGCCTTTTGACGGTTGTTGCTTTCTTTCTTTTTGCGAGAAAGTTTTTGTTGGTTGCGTTTTAGATTACGTTGATGTGTGGCTAAATGTCTAGGAGTATCATATTTACTGCCATTACTGGTAATAGCAAAATGATTAAGTCCTAAATCGATTCCTATGGCTTTACCGTCCGATGACT
>NZ_JADBRW010000403.1:0-2834 GCF_020247025.1 Microcystis sp. M109S1 | reverse complement strand
CACTCAAAATGGACGTGGAGGAAGTGTCAGACTTAAGCAATTAAGCGTTTTTCGGTGAAGCGTCAACCCCATTCAGCGACCACCCTAAAAAAGTGGCGTGGTGAGGAATCGCCGTCCGTTTTACGGCGGCGAGGATGTCAATCCCTGCTCAATAACATCAGTAATTACTTTTATAGTGATGTTAAATGCCCCATTTACATCGGCATTTAACAACTGATTTGTTCCCATTTTATACAGTCCCCTAGCTAACCTTTTTCCCTTAAATAATGGTTTTTCTTCACCATATTTAGGTAACTCATCCCTATCTAAGTCACTGGATTGTGACGTATAGGATTCTTCAGTTATTATGACTTTTATTCCTTTTAATTGAGCTTTATAGGTTAACATTTCTATTAATCTATGATGAGGAATATTGACCAATTGTTGATGATTCCTTTTTCCTAGATTAAGAGATTGTTTCATCCACTCATTATGCCCAATTATTAATGTCCCTATTTGAGGTCGAATACACCAATCTATTACTTTTTTGCTGGCTGTGTGGAGATAATTTTCTCCTCGACAGTTTCGTTTATGGGTTAGGAATATCAATCTCTTAGATGAGGGTTGATTATTTTGGGTTTTCAGTTGAGATTGCAAGCGGGAACGTTGTTTATTGTAGAAGGTGTTAATTGCTTTTAAGTATCTGCCATTTACCAAAAGAGGTGCTACACCTGTTTGATTCGTAGTTACAGCCATTAAGTTATTAACTCCTAAATCTACCCCAGCTATCTGTTGTTTATCTGTGGTTTCCGACCGTCTTTCATAGACGATTTCAATGACATAACAGCTACTTTTGGGGACAATTCTCGCTGTAATTATTTCTCTCTTGGATGTGGGAATTTTTAAGTCGCTCATAGACAATAGACTAAGCTGAAATCACAGGCACTCAAAGGGTTTAACCTAGGAGCAAAAGACTCTTGTGAAGCATCACTTAAAAATTGATGATCAAGTTTACTGCCATTGAGCGTGAATGCGTGGATGGAGTAAACGCTCAACCGGTTGACCGTTTTTTAAATGTTCTTCGACAATCTGATTGACATCCTCTGGTTTAACACGACAGTACCAAGTTTCCTCGGGAATAATTCTCACCGTGGGGCTAGTGCTACACTGTCCTTGACAACCACTGGTCATAACGATGACATCTTCTGGGAGAGCTGCCGTTTGCCATGCTAAAAGAAGCTCGGACGCACCCTGCACCAAACAGGAAGAATGCTGACAGACCATCACAAATCGCTTTTGCGGATAAGACATAAGCTGCTCGCGTATTTAAATTGCTTGTTGAGATGAGGGTTGAGGCACTCTTGCAAGGGGCAAGGGGGGCTAATCTAAGTATAGGCGGTTTAAATGCGTCTTAGCATATTACCTAAAAAGTTGCAAAATTAGATAGTTCCCCGGGTATATTCTTGGGAATGGCTTTGAGGAAGCATAGTTTTATTTTGCCCCGAATCCCCGATACTGGCAATACAAAAAAAGGGGGCGAAAAATTAACCATCAATCTTTAAAATAGAATTCGGAGAAAAATTTAGTCAATCAAGAGGGTAAAAGTGGCATTCGCTAGTCATTGGATTATGTTAGGTTTATTACTGGGTTTTGCCGTCGCGCATAGCGGATTAGCCAGTTTACGAATGGGGGGAGAAGCTATCATCGGTGCGCGACTGTATCGGGTATTATTTGCCCTTGTTAGTATCCCTCTAGCGGTAATTTTAGTAGTTTATTTCTTCAATCATCGTTATGATGGTTTGCTTCTCTGGCAAGTACAGGGAGTAACCGGAGTAAAAACCCTAGTTTGGATACTTTCGGCCATTTCTTTTTTCTTTCTCTATCCTGCCACCTTTAACCTGCTGGAGATCGCCGCTATCCAAAAACCGCAGGTTCATCTCTACGAAACCGGCATCCTGCGCGTTACCCGTCACCCCCAGATGGTAGGACAGGTGATCTGGTGTATTGCTCACACCCTCTGGTTAGGGACAAGCTTTACCCTATTGACTTCCCTAGGTTTAATTGCCCATCATCTTTTTGCTGTCTGGCATGGCGATCGCCGGTTAGAGAACCGTTACGGAGAGGCATTTTTAAAGGTCAAAGAACGCACCTCGGTGATTCCCTTTTTAGCGATTATCGATGGTCGGCAAAGCCTAAAATGGCAAGAATTCCTTCGTCCTGCCTATCTAGGAGTAACAGGGTTTATTTTACTCCTCTGGTGGGCGCATCCTTGGCTAATGCAGGCAACAAGTAAAATTTATTGGTGATTTTGCTCTCAACCCCTTTCTTATTGATCCCGATTGGTGTAGAATGGTTGCCATATCAAAATCAAGTTTTCATAAAATCTGTTTAGACATGATACTATCTGTAAACGAAAAGAGCTTCCATAAGCTAGTTTTAGAGTCTTCCCGTCCGGTTATCGTGCATTTTTGGGCTCCTTGGTGTGGTTTATGTCGTTTAATCCAACCCACCCTCTGTTCTTGGCAAAATGAGTGTCAAGGCGCAATTCAATTAGTCAGTGTCAATGCCGATGAGAATTTTCAATTAGCTAATAGTTTTCGTCTGCGTAGTTTACCTACGTTAATTCTCTTCGATCAAGGTGTTCCCGTTCATCGTCTGGAGGAAATTCACAGTCGCGAGGAATTGCATCAAACCCTGCGGGCTCTTCTGGTTTATGTGTGGAAACGAGGTCTATACTGATAGAATATCCGCAAAATAGCCCTAAAAGTCTTGCCCGATAAGCATTTCACGATTCCATAAGCAAAAATTATCACACAAAGTCGAGAAGAGCCACCCTGCGACTAATGGCCAAAAAT
>NZ_JADBRW010000402.1:0-4301 GCF_020247025.1 Microcystis sp. M109S1 | reverse complement strand
TGAAAGGTCGCGAAAGTCTGTGGACTTTGTGTAAGACAGTACATGGTTTTTTAACCGTGGTATGCAACGGTGGTTGAAGCAGAAACTTAAATCGTGAGGTTTAGGAATCGCCGCACTTTTAGGGCGGCGAGGATGTCAACGATGCTACATGACAGTAATCAGTAATCAGTGAACAGTAATCAGTAATCAGTGAACGGTGAAAAGACAGGACTGTTAAGCTAAGACGCATTTAAACAGGGTATTTTTAAGCTGATTAACAGGGGTGCATCCCACATTTGCAGAAATATCGACAATCAGCAATTATCAGTAACTCTTAAATTATTACAGATATATCAGCAGCTATCTGTAAGCATCCCACCGAAAAACTAATACGCTCTGGGTTTTGGGGGGTAGAACCCCCCAAAAGCTTGGATTGAGTGATAAAACCGAAAGTAATGCCCAATTTTAGGAGAAAGTTTCCGCTTAAAAATCCCAAATTAGTAGATTGACAAAAATTGAGATGCACCCGATTAACAGCTATTAAGTTTGTCATTAATTTTCGTTGAACAAAAAAACAGCACCCATCGGGATGCTGTTTGTCAAGAAAATGTTACAAAACTTAAGCTAAAGCCGCCATTTTCACATCGTTATGAGCGAGGATATTTTGTAACTCCTCCGCGTCCACGGTTTCTTTTTCCACTAACATTTGCGCTAACTGGTCCAAGATGGTGCGGTTATTGACTAAAACCTCTTTAGCGCGACGATAGGCCTGTTCCACTAAGTTACGCACTTCCTCGTCAATAGCTGCCGCAGTTTCATCGGAAAAATCTCGATCGGAAGCGATATCACGACCTAGGAAAACATTACCATTTTGACGACCTAAGGCCACCGGTCCCAGGCGATCGCTCATTCCGAAACGAGTTACCATTTGCCGCGCTACTCGTGCCACCTGTTGCAGGTCATTAGAAGCACCCGTAGTCACTTCTTCCTCACCGAAGATAATTTCTTCAGCTAAACGACCCCCCAAAGCTACAGCCATCTGATTTTGCAGATAAGCGCGAGAATATAACCCGGATTCCATGCGATCTTCGCTAGGAGTGAACCAAGTTAAACCCCCGGCGCGACCGCGAGGAATAATACTAATTTTCTGGACGGGATCGTAATCCGGCATTAAAGCACCCACCAAAGCGTGACCAGCTTCATGGTAAGCAACTAAAGTTTTGCGTTTTTCACTCATGACGCGATTTTTCTTCTCAGGACCTGCCAGGACACGATCGATCGCATCGTTGACCTCATCCATAGAAATCTCGGTTAAATTGCGACGTGCCGCTAAAATTGCGGCTTCGTTGAGCAAATTAGCTAGATCGGCACCGGTAAAACCGGGGGTACGACGGGCGATTTTATCGAGATCCACGTCTTGAGCCAAAGTTTTGCCTCTGGAGTGGACATTAAGGATTTCCTTACGGCCAGCGTAATCGGGACGATCTACCACCACTTGGCGATCAAAACGACCCGGACGTAATAAAGCGGAATCCAGCACATCAGGGCGGTTAGTGGCGGCGATAATGATAATACCTGTATTACCTTCAAAACCGTCCATTTCCGTTAATAATTGGTTGAGGGTTTGTTCCCGTTCATCGTTACCCCCCCCTAAACCGGCGCCCCGTTGACGACCGACAGCATCAATCTCATCGATAAAAACTATACAAGGTGCATTCGCTTTCGCTTGTTCAAATAGGTCGCGGACGCGAGAAGCACCCACCCCGACGAACATTTCCACGAATTCCGAACCGGAAATGCTAAAAAACGGGACTCCTGCTTCGCCAGCTACTGCGCGAGCGAGCAGGGTTTTACCTGTCCCCGGAGGACCGACTAAAAGGACTCCTTTGGGGATTTTTGCCCCAATTGCCGTGAAGCGATCGGCATTTTTCAGGAAGTCCACCACTTCGTTTAATTCTAATTTTGCCCCTTCAATCCCAGCCACATCACCGAAAGTAACCTGGGTTTGGGGTTCCATCTGTACTCTTGCTTTCGATTTGCCGAAGTTCATCGCTTGGGAACCGGGGCCACTTTGGGCGCGACGGAGCAAGAAAAATAAACCAACAAGAAGCAAAATGGGGAAAAAGAGGCTACTGAAGGCTCTTACCCATACTCCTTCTTCTCTTTGGGGCAGTACGGAAATATCAACGTTATTTTCTGCCAAGATGTTGATTAATTGCGGATCGTTGGGCAGGTTAACTAATACATTCGTTCCATCTTGGGTGGGTACGATCGCTCGCTGCCGGTCGGCACTTAAGCGCACGGTTTCCACTTTACCTTCCCGCACTTCCTGTAAAAATTCACTATACTTCCAAGTCTGTTGGACTGCCGGCTGGCGATCGAAGAAAGCTGAGGCCAAGGCAAGGACTACGATTAACAATAGGGCATATAGTCCCGCATTGCGCCATTTTTTGTTATTACCGTTTTTGTTCACGCTGTCGAACTCCTGATAAATTGAGGATGATCTTATCGGTTGTTAAGGGGTTGTTAATTTATGTTAACGTTTCTCAGGAACAGTGGACAGTTTTTTTAATAGACCTCTTGCAAAAATCAAAAATCTTCCGTTAGGTGAGGAGCAAGGAGCCAGTAGTCGGTCGTCAGGAGAATTAAGAATGAGCATTAATCAATTAAATGCTCTATTTAGGGTTTGCGGCAAAAAGTTTGTTGGTGGGGTTAGGGTGTGGGGTGTGGGGTGTGGGGTGTGGTGGGGTTTTACCGATTTTGAGGGGGTCAATTACCTAATTTTCAGAGAAAAAGTCCCGGAATTTTCCCCCGATCACTCCCAGATCTGGTACTTTTTGAGGGAAAAAAAGTCTAAAAGCCTTACCCAACAAGGTTTTAAGATTTATTCAGCAAGCCCTATTTAGGGTTTGCGGCAAAAAGTTTCTTGTGGGGACAGGGTGTGGGGTGTAGGTTTTTACCGATTCTCAGGTGGTCAATTACCTAATTTTCAGAGAAAAAGTCCCGGAATTTTCCCCCGATCACTCCCATATCTGGTACTTTTTGAGGGAAAAAAAGTCTAAAAGCCTTACCCAACAAGGTTTTTAGATTTATTCAGCAAGCCCTATTTAAGAGCCAATTTTAAAGGCTTCTAGAAATAAACTATAGGTGATACCAATTTTTAGTAAATTGAAAGATTCTCGCAGAATCGGTGCGGGTTTAGCCTGAGAACTTTTTCGGTAAACAATCCGGCTAATCGCCTCCGTAAACAGCACTAATAAACCGGCAGCGGTGACATCCCATTGAGCAGTTTGTCCAGCAGTGGTGACAATTGCCTGACCTGCAAAAGTTCCAAATAAAACACAAATTATCTGTAGGGAAATCCGCCGCCAAGGATTACCAAAAAAGCTATTAAATCGACTGCTGGTGACATTAGCCAGTGTACTTAAACGGGTGCGTTGCATGGCCATATTTATTTAGAAGTAATACGATTAAGAAGCCACAAAGAAGTAACGATACCAGTAAAGTGAGCGAGAATTGTATTAGTATTAGCCTGCACAATTAACAGGTCAACCGAATTAACAAATTGACTGGGGTTAGAGGCAACATTAAAAGTACCTTGGGGAACATTGAGGGATTTAATTAAGACGATTCCCGCTAACGCTTGCGCTCCCAAAATCGTTAAAAACATCCCGATAATATTAGCGATTAAACCCTGACGGATTAACTGAATAGTATCGGATTTTTTCGGGCGACTATCTTGATCACCCCTCAACATTTGACGGGCAATTTTCATGTAACGAGAGGAAAAGAAAATGGCAACCACCAAGAAACCAGCCCCACCAATGGCACATAAAACACCGATTTCAATGCCAGAAGTGCGTTGTCTCGTCCCTAATAAACTAGCGGTAGCAATGAGTAATAAAACCCCTGAAATTACGCCCAGGACAATCTGCGTCCAAAAACCGATTCTTCCCTGACGTAAAAGGATATTAGCAGCCCGTTGGACGGCCGGAGGCAAGGAATAAAGATCAGAATCTCTAGGGGTGGATATATTGGTAATTTCTGACTGTTTGTCTCTCATCGAAAAAGTGGGTCTGAAACCCCGCCCTTTAGCGATAGCGGAGGGCGGCTTTATATAAGTTAGCGAGAAACAATTAAACCGTTAGAACGACGAATTAACTGAATCTTGCTAACAGCTATCTATCCCAATCGTGTCCAACTGGTATCGCTTACAGATAACTGTTTTTCGGTATCTCCACTAACATAACCAATTCCTTTGGGAGAAGAAACTAAATCTCCTTTACGGAACCCATGTCTTGTGGTAGAGCCACCATATTTAC
>NZ_JADBRW010000401.1:0-5396 GCF_020247025.1 Microcystis sp. M109S1 | reverse complement strand
TTTAGAGGTGAAAGCTTTACAGGATTATCTCGCCTAATTTTCAGTTATCAGTTATAAGATGTAAGTTATCAGTTATCAGATGTAAGTTATCAGTTATCAGATCTAAGTTACCAGATGTAAGTTATCAGATGTAAGTTTTAAGTTAATTAGTCAGTTATCTTTATCTTTATACCTGTTTACTGTTTACTGATCACTGTTTACTGATCACTGTTTACTGCTCACTGTTTACTGCTCACTGTTTACTGCTCACTGTTTACTGCTCACTGTTTACTGAAAAATGAACCTACCCAACTCGATTACCCTATCGCGACTCTTGGGACTGCCATTAATTTTATACTGGTTGCACCGAGGCACAGAAATCGATCGCTGGTTAAGTTTAATTATCTTTCTGATTGCTGCCAGCACCGATTGGCTCGATGGTTATCTAGCGCGAAAATTAAATCAAATCACCGAATTAGGTAAATTTCTCGATCCTTTGGTCGATAAATTGCTGGTTCTCGCTCCCCTCTTAGCTCTGATTGAAATGGATTTAATTGCTGCTTGGGGAGTATTTTTGATTCTCGCTCGGGAATTAGCGATCGCTGGTTGGCGTATTAATCCGAATTTAACGGGAAATAGCGACATAAAAGGGGCTAATTGGTGGGGAAAAAGCAAAACAGTCAGCCAAATTATCGCTATCGCTCTCTTAATTGCTCCCTTGCCTTCTGAATATAACTTAATTTCTCAGATTGCCTTTTGGCTATCGGTGACATTAACTTTAATTTCTGGCGTGATTTATATCACACCCAGCCGAAAATTAACCCAAAATTGATAAAAACTTGACTATTAGCAATAATTCAGGGAACAAACGGCTCTTCTCGACTTTGTGTGATAATTTTTGCTTATGGAATCGTGAAATGCTTATCGGGCAAGACTTTTAGGGCTATTTTGCGGATATTCTATCAGTATAGACCTCGTTTCCACACATAAACCAGAAGAGCCAACAAAACCAAGAGAAAAAGGTTGCATTTTTTTCTGGGTGTGTAATAATCGGGTAGAATATTGTCAAAATCCTCAGGTTCAAACATACCACGCAAAAAAAAACTATGTCCACTACATATATCTCTGCTCCGACTGGCTCCACCACGAATTATACCGTCGATGCTTCAATGATCACATCTCTGGCAGCTTTTTGGGGGTTATCTTCGGTAAATACCGACCTAGCCGTTTCCATGCCTACCACAGCCACCGGTAGAAATCTTACTGCTTTAGGTCGATTTACGAATCCTTCTTCTTCCGTTGAGTTTTCCACTTGGAGACTTCGCAACGGATCTGGTCAGTCTGACGTAGCGAGTGCTAACCTCACTGGTTATAAAAGCACCCCCCCTTTTTCACAAAATTATTCTCTTCCTAGCGGAAGCGACACTTTCGTCGCTTCTACTTTTAAAGGAACCCATATCCTCGACTTTGGTGGTGGTCAAAGGTTTACTAAAGCAGAAAACACAGCTAATTCCAGTGACGATATTTCCATAATTGGTAACATGTATGGCTTCGTCCTTAGAGGTGCAGATGGTGGCGATACCCTAACTGGTAGCGGGCTGGCCGATACCCTGTTCGGTTTCGGTGGAAACGATTCCCTAACCGGTCGTGAGGGAGCGGATAGCCTAGATGGTGGCGCGGGAGCGGATACCCTAATTGGTGGCACGGGAGGGGATATCCTAAATGGTGGCGACGGAAACGATCGCCTAACTGGTGGCACGGGAACGAATACCCTAGATGGTGGTAATGGTGCTGATACATTTGTATTTACCAATCAGGGTAATCAGACAGTTTCCCAATTCATTACCAGTGACAATGATGTCTTTGCATTTACTGTTACTAATTACTTGGGCGCTCCAACAGCGGGTACGCAGGCAGTTGTTAGTGATGCGGATACTGCTCCCAATCTTTCTAACAGTATCATTGTCGATACTCTTGACGTTATCGAGGCCTTAGAGGATGATAAATCATTAATTCGTTTTGCCTTCGCCACCGATACAAAGACCCTCCTCTATGACAATGACGGTGACTGGTCGACCTCCAACCCCACCGTTGCGACAATTACCTCGATTACTGGTACATTAGCTGCTGGTAACTTCGCCTTCATTTAAAATTCCTTGTTTGAATAGACAGATACTGGGTGTGTTAGCTAGGGCTAGGACACCCTTATTACTTTAAAGCAGTTATCTTAATAGTGAGGTACGAAGTCTCTGGTTTTAGGGAACTCTGGAATAGGCAACGGGAACAGTAGCTTAGTCCTATTGGGATTAGTTTTGTGTAGTGATTAACTGACGGTTATAATCGCCCCATAACTTGGCTGCCTGTTGACTGCTGCCCGCAGTGGGAGAATTATTATCATTACCTAACCAAATGCCTGTCACCCAGTGGCGACGGGGAAGATAACCGATAAACCAAAGGTCCACATAATTATTCGTAGTTCCCGTTTTACCCGCTTCTCCCATGCCAATACTAGCAGCGCCTCCTGTACCATTAGTTATCACCCCCCGCAATAGGCTATTCATCGTCTCGGCGGTTTTAGCTGAGATTACCTGCTGATTTCTATCGCTATCGTCGCCATAGTCATAAATAACCCGACAGGTACTCAAATCCTCCACATTTTTACAGTCGGAAGCGTCGAGAATGCGTTTAATGGCGTGGGGACGATTCCAGCGCCCACCATGGTCAAAAACTGCATAAGCACCGGTCATTTCCAAGACATTTACCTCGCTTTGCCCTAAAATTAGCCCTGGTACAGGATTTAAAGGTGATTTTACCCCCAAACGTTCCGCCACATTGACCACATTACTTAATCCTGCCTCGCGAGCAATGCGAAGGGCAACACTATTTTCCGATCGCGCTAAACCTTGAAACATATTGACCCCCCCGCTACTGCGTTCACAGGGAGAATAAGCTTGTCCTTGCCAAGAGATTCCAGCGCAGGTATAGGTTTTATAGGGCGATATTCCCTTTTCCAAGGCGGCAGCATAAGCAAATACCTTAAAAGTGGAACCGGGTTGACGTTTAGCTTGGATAGCGCGGTTAAATTGGCTTTTTTGATAATCAACTCCCCCGACTAAAGCGAGAATTTCCCCGGTTTGACTGTTTAGGGTAACTAAAGCCCCTTGGGAGTATCGATAGCGGGGTCCTTGCTTTAGGACATTATTTTTTAAGCTTTTTTCTGCGATCGCTTGCATTCGGCGGTCTAAACTGGTTTCAACGATAAAATTGCCCTCTTTAGCCACTTCTTCCCCTAAAAGCTCCTGTAATTCCTCGAAAACGTAACTATAAAAATATGGTGCAATCGTACTAGATAGGGATTTTTTGGCTTGGGGACTGATTTCAATGCGGGATCTGCGGGCGCTGGCCGCCGCTTCTGGGGAAATCATCCTTAATTCGGCCATGCGATCGATGACAAGATTGCGATTTTTTACAGAAGTGTCGTAATCTTGAATGGGATTAAATCGATTCGGGGCGGGTAACATAGCCACAAGAGTAGCAGCCTCGGAGATATCTAAATCTCTAGCGGATTTATCGAAATAAAAGCGGGCCGCATCTTCAAAACCGTAACCGGCCAGACCGAGATAAACTCGATTGAGATAGGTTTTGAGAATTGTATCCTTACTATAGACCGCTTCTAATTGTAAAGCGACCACAGCCTCCCGGAGTTTGCGATCGGCAGTATTTTGGCGACCGACTTCCGGGAATAAACTACGCGCTAACTGTTGAGTCAGGGTACTGGCCCCTTGACGGCCCCGACCTTGCCAATTAATCTTAATTGCCCGGACAATCCCCAAAGGATCAACGCCAAAATGCCAGTAAAAACGACTATCTTCGGAAGCGACAACCGCCTTGGTCAAATAGGGAGAAAAATCGCCCAGATTATCTAATTCTCGGTGAGTTTCCTGTCCCATGGGATTGAGGGAAGTTTGACCATCCCTAGGGTAAACCACCACCGGACCGCTCACCCCAGAAGGGAGTGGATAAACATTCACTCTGCGACTTTCCCAGATAATCGCTAAAACTAATAAACCGAAAATACCACCCGCACCATAGAAACCATAGCGCAAAAGTCGCGCCCACAGGGGAGGGGGACAGTAATAGGAGATGGTGACACAATTGGCTAAGTCTGGGGGGGCCAGGGTAAAGGTATCACCATGACGCAGGGAAACGCTTTTCAGACGACGTTTACCCATATAAACCCCGTTAGTGGAGTTTTCATCTGTGAGCAGGAAATGATGGGGATTTTTTGGGTCACGCTGGAGGGAACAATGAATCTGACTCACCACGGTGTTACGGATAGTAATATCACAGGAACTGGAACTACGACCCAACAAATAGCGATCGCCGATAAGGGGATATTTGCTTTCCCCGCTGCCATTCTCGTTTTTCAGGCGTAATTCGGGAACCCTCGCCCCTTTTTTGAGATTTACCGCCTGAAAATTCACCTTTCCTTGCAATTTCTGCACGGCAACGGTGACAAGTTGACTAATTTGGGTTTTCGGCGACTGCTTAGACATAGTTTTTATCAGGGGATGGGGGATGGGGGATGGGGGATGGGGGATGGGGGATGGGGGATGGTGAAGTGGGGAATTTCAACTAAAACCCTAACATCCTAAAACCCTAAAACCCCAACACCTTAACACCCTAAAACCCCAATTCCCAATTCATAGCCACTATCCCTAAATTGACATTTTAGCCTCTAAAGCTTTGAGGTATTCCGTATTGACTCCCGACTCGCGAATCAGAGCAATTTTACCGGTACGGGCCACCTCGCGAACGCCAAATTTATTCAGCATCTGCATAATCGCCACCATTTTACCCGGATCCCCCACCACTTCGATGGTCAGGGTTTCCTCGGAAATATCCACAATCCGCGCCCGGAATACCTGCGCTAATTCGATCACTTCCGCCCGGCGCTCGGCGGTAGCATTAACTTTAATCAGCATTAATTCCCTTTCCACACAGGGGGTTTGGGTGATATCCTGCACCTTGAGGACGTTAATTAATTTGTAAAGTTGTTTGGTTAACTGTTCGATGCTGTCCTCGTCTCCTGGTACTACCATCGTAATCCGAGAAACTCCCAGCTGTTCGGCAGGACCCACGGCCAGACTTTCAATATTAAAGCCGCGACGGGCGAATAATCCAGCAATACGGGTTAAGACTCCCGCTTCATCTTCAACTAATACGGATAATGTGTGTTTCATGGCGCTCTGTCTACACAACCTAGATTTAACCATTTTGACACTCCCCGCTCTAAAGAGACGGGGATTCTTGGTTCACAGAGATTACTTGCTTAGACAGAATTGCTTCTGAAAAAGTAGAGGTATTCTCTCCCCAAGCGTTTATTGGGTCGAGCCCAAAGGTTCCGGTATGCCCTA
>NZ_JADBRW010000400.1:0-8322 GCF_020247025.1 Microcystis sp. M109S1 | reverse complement strand
GTCGAGGGAATCAACAATAAACTTAAACTAATAAAACGGAGAGGCTATGGCTTTAGAAACTTTCAGAATTTTTGGGTTAGAAGTATGTTATCTTGGCATCTTGTCTGTTGATTTAGCATAAAGAGTAACGAAGAGCCAACTATCTTAACCCCTTAAAAATAATACGGTTATCTTCCATCTGAGGAATATTGAAGTTAATATCTAATACTTTTGATAAAGCTTGACCCCATAAATGAAAACGATCATAGGTTGATTGTTTAGTATGTGGATTAATTAATACAGCATTTTTAAATCGATCAACGGCAGTAAGAAATAAACTTTTAAATGCTTCTTCTACCTGTTCTTTGTTTTTCTCGGCAGCTGCTCTAATTAGATCATCGCAAAAGTAAAAAACCATCACATCTAAAATTGCTCGATTGAACTGACTTCGATAAGTTGCCGATTCAGGCAGCCAGAGACGGGAAAAGTTTTTCTCTCCAAAAATATTAATCGTTGTCTGGACAGCTTTTTCAAATTGATCAACAACATTGATAATTTCATCTGAGCGTTTTTCCCATTCTTGATTGAAATTTTGACAGGTTTTATCTAGAAGCATCTGAACATCACCGCGATAATCAGATAAATAATAATGAAAAGTTACATAACGCAATAATATATCAGTGTCGCGCATCCGGAAATCGGGATAGGAAGATTTAAATATTTTCTTTAATGCTTGACTTTCGATCGCTCGATCATCTAAAAAATTAATAAAGTCTCCGGGGTGTAATGCTTGTCTTAATTCCTGTGGAGACAAAGGGGTATTTTCCTGATTGAGACGCAGAAAAATTTTATGGAGGAAACTCTCCGTTTTCCAATTACGGATAACAATCGTGCGGATAGTTTGATTATCCAGTTGGTCTAAGATATCATTCAAATTGAAGTCATTTTTTAGATCCTGATATTGGCAGCCATTGAGATTATCTAGAAATTCTAAATCTTTTAAAGTAAAACTATTATTAGGTGTGGCACTGTCACCATAAAACTGTAAAAGTGTTAGTAAGCGTTGTTTGCCATCAAGAACGATAAATTTCCCTTTTTCCTTATTATTAGTAGCTAAGACAATCTGTGGGACTGGAAACCCTAGAATTACGGATTCAATAAATCGACTTTTACGAGTAATATTCCAAGCATCTCGTCTTTGAAAGCGCGGATTAAGTTGAATATTTTCTCGAATTAATTGATCGCGGATCGTTGCGGTAGTCCAATCACTGCTGGCAACAACAGTCTCGGAGATTTCTTTGAGTTGTAGCTTTTTTTGGTTTGCTGATTCTCCTTCAATAAGCTAAACAGCGCTTAACCTGCATGATCCAATAGCTATAACCCTTTTGGAGTCTATATCGGTGATCCGAAGTAAAAGCCGTTTAGCTTATCTTCTTCTTCCTCGGCAAAATCCACCGCTTCTATTTCTTCCAAAATCTCTAACTGTGTCATGGTAGTAATTAATCTTCTCAATTGTCTATTCTGCAAAAATCCCGCCCCAATATTTGGACGGGACTAACAATCAATCAATAATTCAATACTACTCCCATTCTATAGTTCCGGGGGGCTTAGAAGTAATATCATAAACCACGCGGTTAACTCCCTTAACTTCATTGACAATGCGATTAGAAATTGTCTCCAATAAATCATAGGGAACCCGCGACCAATCGGCAGTCATTCCGTCTTCACTGCTGACTAAACGTAGGACAATAGGATAAGCGTAGGTGCGTTGATCTCCCATCACTCCCACACTGCGTACAGGCAATAAAACCGCGAAAGCTTGCCAGAAATCGTGATACATTCCCTGCTTATTAATCTCGTCGCGCACTACCCAATCTGCATCGCGCAAAATATTTAATTTATCTGCGGTCACTTCCCCTAAAATGCGAATTGCTAAACCGGGGCCGGGGAAAGGTTGACGACGAACAATTTCTTCTGGAAGACTGATCGATCGACCTAATTTTCTCACCTCATCCTTAAATAATTTTCGCAGGGGTTCGACCAATTTAAACCGGAGATTTTTCGGCAGTCCACCAACGTTATGATGACTTTTAATTTTAACCGCGACTCTTTCCCCGGTTTTGGGATCCACATTACTATCGGCCGATTCAATCACATCGGGATATAAAGTTCCTTGGGCCAGATAATCAAAGGGTCCCAAACGATTCGATTCTTCTTCAAACACCTGAATAAATTCATGGCCGATACGACGGCGCTTTTCTTCGGGATCCGTGACACCGGCCACTTGCGCTAAAAATCGCTTTCTAGCGTTGACATACTCGACTCTAATATGGAATTGCTCGTTAAATATCTGCATTAATCGTTCTGGTTCACCCTTACGCATGAATCCCTGATCGATAAACATACAGGTTAGTTGATCACCGATCGCTCGATGCAAGAGGAATGCTAAGGTAGAGGAGTCCACACCGCCGGATAAAGCCAATAAAACTCGCTTATCGCCCACTTTTGCCCTAATTTCTCGGATCGATTCCTCGACAAAAGCTTCCGTGGTCCAAGTGGGTTCGCATTTGCAGATATGATAGACGAAATTGCGAATTAAGGCGATTCCTCCCACAGAATGGACAACTTCCGGGTGAAACTGCACTCCAAAGAGTTTTTTCTTGTGATCGGCAATGGCCGCACAATCGGTATTATCGGTATGAGCGAGAATTTCAAAACCCGCAGGCAATTCCACACAGGAATCCCCATGACTCATCCATGCGGTGGAGCCGTCCTCGACATTGGTTAATAAATCGGTAGGATCGTTGATAAATAGGGATGCTTTGCCGTATTCGGCCCGTTTTGCCCGTTCTACCCTGCCCCCTAACTGCTGTACCATCAATTGCATCCCGTAGCAAACTCCGAGGATGGGTACACCTAAATTCCAAATTTCGGGATCACAGTGGGGCGCTCCAGGATCATAGACGGAATTGGGACCGCCCGAAAGAATTATTCCTTTCGGGTTGATTTGGGCCAATTGTTCGGCACTGGTACGATAGGAGAGAACTTCGGAGTAAACGTTCGTTTCCCGGATTCTGCGGGCGATTAATTCAGAATACTGGGAGCCAAAGTCAAGAATGATGATTATTTGACGATTAAGGCTATTAGTGAAGGACTCTGAGGGCAAAGTCTCTTGGGGGGTGGGAAGGGGGGTTTGAGTTGTCACTGCGATCAAGAAAAGAAACTGGCAGGAAAAGGTTAAAGATTTGTGAACTAAATCGGCTATTGTTCTGAAAATAAGCTACAATTGTCTAGCCTTATTAGTTTCATTTTTTAAAACTAAATATTCCCACGATCATAGCACGGTCACTAGGGGGTAACTTGTAGATTCTGCAAAAATTTAAGGCCATTTTCGCTTTTGCTGATCAAAGAACGAGATCGATCGAATAAAATACAACCGACCCTAAGATGACCGTTACTGTGGTTATAAACGTATTCTTGGCAACGGCGATCAATAGTATTAGCCATTTCTCCATAGATGCGTTCCACCCAATTATCGCCCGTTTGCCGGTCTAATTGACGCAGATATTCCAGACCGTTTTCGCTGGTGCTACTGTCAAAAATTTGCTGGAGATGGGGGGTAGCTAAACCCATTTTAGCGGCGTAGGCGGTAAGAATTTCCCGACGACCATCGGCGAGATGATGGTGAGTCTGAAAGATTCCCCCGGCAAGTTTAATTAATTTACCGTGATAACCAAACAAAAGAATTTCAGAGATTCCCTGTAATTGTGCCTCTAATAACATCGGCCCGATCCAATTGGCTGTTTTTACCAAAATATCAGGATTAATACCCATTTGAGGGGCTAAATCTAAGCCATTTTCCCCGATACAAAACACCAAGCGATCGAAACGACGGGATAAAATTTTTAATTGCTCGCGAAAGATTTCTAACTGTCCGGGAGCGCTGAGGGGTTGGGAAATGCCGGTGGTACCCAACAAAGATAATCCCTCTACCACGCCAAAAGCGGCGTTAGAAGTCCTTGTGGCCAATTTTTTGCCTTCTGGAAGGATAATCGTCACTTTCAGGCTTTCTTGGGGCAGTAACAGGGGTCTGAGGTTTTCTTGTAGGAGACGCTGGGCATAACTATAGATAGCTGATTTTCCGCCATTATCAACCTGTATGCCGATTCCTTCGCCGCCTTGAATCTCTATCTCTTGATTACCCGTCTTTCTTTCTACTAACGCCCATATAGGGGTATTTCTAGTTAAATCTAAATTGTCCCCCGGCTCGCTGCGGGTGATGGCTAGGGCAGCATCGGGGTTAAGTCGGGCAACTTGTTCGATGGCAATAGTAACGGCTTCTGGCGGTTCTAAAAGATTAAAAGTAACGGAATTTAGCTCATTTTCGCCGTGAAGATGCTGGAGAGATGCGATCGCACTGGCACAGGCAAAAACTGGTAAAGTGTAACCCGAACGGGGTGGGGAGATAGACATGAATAGGGTCCATAGCCAATCAAATTAGCCGTGATCTGATTATAGAACTAGGGGGCAACCGCTGCTATTTTTGATGATTGTTTGACATCCTCACCACCCTGGGTGAGCGCATCTCAAACCCTCTATATCATACTAAATCTGGTTATTAAAGACTGATTATTTATCGAAAAAATCGGGTCTAAAACCTCGCCTTAAGGCGAAAAGTTTTGGGAGCGGGGTATAAATCCCCGTTACAAAAACGGCCTCCTGCCTTCGTTAAGGATAGGATAGTTGTCTCTTGTCTTTTTCTCTTCCTGTCTCCTCACCTAAGGGAAGATTTTTGATTTTTTCAGGATATATATTAATCTTTCAGCAATTGTAAGCGATAACGATACAAAGCCACAGGACGATTCGGCGCTTGGAAATAATCAGGCGATTGGGGGGAAAGATAAATGGCTGTCACCTGATCCCCTAGAATTTTATTAGGAGATAATAACTGATAGGCGGTGGTGGTTTCCACCTCATTAAGATAAGTATTGGTTTCTCCCCGGAAAATTTGTTGAATAATTTCTGTGGCAATAAATTGATTTCGGCTAGGAGTTTCGCTATTTCTGGCAATTACCGTGGAAATTAGTTGATGAGCGCCCCGTAAAAAGGTAATCTGACGATTGGGATTATTGGGGTCAGTTTTTACCGACAATACCGATTGATTACCTAAATAGGCGCGACTAATTGCTAAACCATTAAAGGATCGATCGGCCACAGTTGATGGTTTACTGATAATGGGGGATAAAAAGGCAGCATTTATCGGTCTGGACATAGCTTTCTCAATGAATCTCACTGGAAACTCGATCGATTGTTCTAGGTAACGACGATTACTTTCAAAACCAGGTGTGATAATCTGGGGAGCAAGAGGAGCGGTTAAATCGATTAGGGTACTGGTGACAGTCCAATTGCCTACCATCCAATCGGGATAAACTAAATCTCCGCTGGCAAAACTAACCACCGGTTTAGTCATCCAGCGAGGATAATCGGTTAAGCGATCGCTTAAATTTCCCGCTATAGATAATTTTAAATGGTTACTACAGCCTAGAATGAATACTAACAAGAACAAAATTATCCTTTGCATGGGTAAAAATATTTTTTAAGTAATATTCTTTAATTATGAACGATTTTATCAACTCTCAAGCCTTTAATCTCGATTCGGCAGTGATTCCCGTCGCACCGACTGGTTTTAAATCGGGTTTTATTGGCATTATTGGTCGTCCTAATGTGGGCAAATCTACCCTGATGAATCAATTAGTGGGACAAAAAATCGCCATTACTTCTCCCATCGCTCAAACTACCCGCAACCGTTTACGCGGCATTGTCACCGGCGAGCGCTCCCAGATGATTTTTGTCGATACCCCCGGCATTCACAAGCCTCATCACGAATTAGGCAAAGTTTTAGTTAAAAATGCTGAAAACGCCATAAATTCTGTAGATTTAGTTTTATTTGTTGTCGATAGTAGCAATTTTTTGGGTAGTGGCGATCGCTATATCGCCGATTTACTGACTAAAAACCAAACTCCCACGATTTTAGGGCTAAATAAAGCCGATCAGCAACCGGAAGACCTGCAACCTCTAGACGATAGTTATCGTGCCTTAGGGACGGAAAATAACTGGCCGCTGCTCAAATTTTCGGCACTGGAGGGGACGGGAATCGAAGCATTGCAAAATCTGTTAATTGATTCCCTCGAAGTCGGTCCCTATTACTATCCCCCCGATTTAGTCACCGATCAACCGGAAAGGTTTATTATGGGCGAATTAATCCGCGAACAGATTTTACGGCAAACCCGTCAGGAAATTCCCCATTCTGTGGCAGTGGTGATTGAACGCGTCGAGGAAACTCCCGCTTTAACCAAGGTTTTTGCCGCCATTAACGTGGAACGAGATTCCCAAAAAGGGATCGTCATCGGTAAAAATGGCAGTATGTTAAAAGCGATCGGGACTTCCGCGCGATCGGCTATTCAAAAGTTAATCGCCGGGGAGGTATATTTAAAATTATTTGTGAAGGTAGAACCAAAATGGCGACAATCTCGCTCACTTTTAGCAGAATTTGGCTATCGCACCGAGGAGTGATGTGGGGAAGTAGGGTGTGGGGTGTGGGGTGTGGGGTGTAGGGTGTAGGGTGTAGGGTGTAGGGTGTGGGGTGTGGGGAGAAGCTTTTTTCAGTGATCAGTAAACAGTAAACAGTGAACTGATAACTGATAACTGATAACTGATAACTGATAACTGATAACTGATAACTGATAACTGATAACTGATAACTGATAACTGATAACTGAAATGACCGATATTAAAACCCTAATTAAACAGGTACACCAAGAGGCAAAAAAAGAGGATTTTCCCATCGATACCCTAATTTACCAAGAGGCAAAAAAAGACCCTTTTGAACCGGTTTTGTATGGTGGTAATCTTGCTAGTCAGTTATGCTTTTTTGGGCGGGATTTAGGACGAGATGAAGTGTATGCAGGACAACCTTTGATCGGGGCTGCCGGTAGAATGGTAAGAGAGGGATTTTTTCAAGCTTGGCAGGGGAGAAAATCCCATGATCGTCAAGAGTTATTATCGGTGTGCGATCGAATTTTCTTAACTAATACAGTTCCCTACAAACCCCCGGGTAATAAAGCTTATTCTGGGGAAGTGAAAGATCGTTTTCGTCCATTTATAGAAAAACTGCTAGTTTTTTATTGGCAAGGTGATCATATCATTACCCTTGGCACGGAAGCTTTTAAATGGTTTGAACCCTACGGTAAACCCAAAGAAGTAGATAAATTCTATCTTGATAAAGAACGCTTTACCAAAAAACTGCTAGTTACCCTTACCGCTAACGATGAAGATGGATTAAAACAGCAAAAGAAAGTGACTTTATTGCCTCTCCCCCATCCCTCTCCTCTCAATCAAAGATACTATGCCCTTTTTCCTGATTTATTACAAAAAAGATTAACTGAATTTGCCTTTTAACCGATGAGAATTTACGGCAATCGTCCCATAAAAACCCTAGCAGGACAATTAACCCGTCCCACGACAGCAAGGGTGCGAGAAGCTTTATTTAATATCTGGCAACAGAAATTATCCGGCTGTCGTTGGTTAGATCTTTGTGCGGGTAATGGTTCCATGGGTGGGGAAGCTTTATGTCGAGGTGCGAGTCTAGTAATTGGAATTGAACAATCAGGACGCGCTGGCGAAATTATCAAGGAAAATTGGCGCAATTTAGCAACTTCCCACCAGCAATTCCAAGTAATTCGGGGGGATGTGCTGACAAAGTTAGCCACTTTAGCGGGGAAAAGTTTTGATTTAATTTATTTTGACCCTCCCTACGAAAGCGGGTTATATTTACCGGTACTAACTGCCATCTCTCAATCTAATTTATTAGATTCTCTGGGGGAAATTGCTGTGGAACATAATCCCAAATCTTGGCAAGCAATTAATCTAGAAAGTTTAACCATTTGTCGTCAGAAACGCTACGGCAATACCACTTTAACTTTTTATCAAAAAGCATATGAATTATGAATTATGAATTATGAAGTGGGGAGAAGGGAGAATAAATAAAAGCAATCTCCTGACGACCGGCGACCGGCTACTGACGACCGGCGACCGGCTACTGACTCCTGCCGAAAATGGTCAATTTTATTGGGCAGCCCAGAAAAATTATTATTTCTCAACAAAATCGCATAATTTGTCACTTTTCTTGGCAATCATCGAAAATTTGGGTCTGAAACCCCGTCGTTCTACGACGGCTTTACTGTTAAATATTAACACATTTACGAAATATATGCTAAAATGTGAGACATGGAAAAAGCCTACTCGTTTCGATTTTACCCCACACCAGAACAAGAGTCGCTATTG
>NZ_JADBRW010000040.1:0-11972 GCF_020247025.1 Microcystis sp. M109S1 | reverse complement strand
GGTCGAGGGAATCAACAATAAACTTAAACTAATAAAACGGAGAGGCTATGGCTTTAGAAACTTTCGGAATTTTTGGGTTAGAAGTATGTTGTCTTGGCATCTTGTCTGTTGATTTAGCATAAAGGGTAACGAAGAGCCATATTTTTGTTCATGAAGATCTCACAGAAAGAACTCTCCTGCTATTAATAGCGGCAACCCAAACAGGAATGTTTGCTCTTTTAGCAGACATGATTGATAAACGAACTTGATAATAAATATCGGTATAATCAGCATTTTTTGCGACAATTTGGAGAGGTATTAAATGAACTATTGGTTAAGTATAAAAACTATGATAAGTAAAGATATAGTAGAGATTAAGTGTCAAGTCGTGTCGAAAATTTTTCCAGTTATTTTGACTTTAATTTGTTTAATTAAACTATTCTTAACGAGAACCAGTGAAATAGTGGCCTCTCCCAGTGATCCCCAGAATTATCTAAGTCGTGCGGAAAGAGCGGTTTGGTTTTCCGATGGAATTGGTATCTTAAATTTAGGCCATCCCCCAGGTTATTCCTTATTTGTTTGGCTAGTTAGTTTTACGGGGATACCCCTGCGAATATTCCACGAACTATTTTACATTTTTTCAGTGTTTTTATTGATTTATTCTATTCGCTTACTAAAAGTACCGAAAATTGTCTGTGTTTTAGTTTTTTCTTTGCTAATTTTCTATCCTCTGACTTTCAGATTTTTTAATGATGCGAGAAGCGAAGCAATAACGGTTTCCTTGTTTAATATATTGATTGCGTTGATCATATTTTTGTTGTTCAAGAAAAAAATATCAGAAAAAATCATTTATTCCTGTTTGGCTGGATTAACCCTCGGATTTATCGGCATTACTCGACCAGAAAAAGGAATTGAATACATCTATATGTTAAGTTTAATTCCAATTATGTTTTTAACCAAGCCTCAGTGGAAATTAAGAGAAAAAATCCAACAGTCTTGTTTTTTAGTATTTTTACCCCTGTTAGTCTTCATTATGGTAAATTTTGCCATAGTCTCACTTAACTCAATTTTCTTGGGTGTGCCAGGGGTAAGTTTGTGGAATGCACCTAGTTTTAAGGGTATGTATACAGGATTAATGAAAATAGATGCTGGTACTCCAGTCAGACAGGTTCCTATTAATCCAGCACAGTTAGAAGCAGCTTATCAAGTTAGTCCCAGCTTCAAAACCCTAGAACCTTTCCTTCCTAAAGAAGAAATTCGCGGTAAATTTACAGTCTGGCTGTTAGCAGATGCTGTGCGTGATAGTATCAACCCTGTTAATCCTAGGTCGGTAACTACTCGGCAAGTTTATCAAAAATTTACCGAAATTAATCAAGAGTTAAAAACTGCTTTTCGTAATCGTCTTTTACCAACAAAAGCTTTTGGTTTTAGCTATCTAGATCCTAATTTTGGGATTTGGTTGCCCTACCTTAAGGACTCTTCTATAAAAGTTATCACTAAATTTCTCTATCCTCCCTTTTCAGAAGTAGAAAAAATTTTTCTTGTGGACGATCCCAAGGCAAGTATTACCCTCTTTAATAAGGTAGCTAATCGTCGTGCAGCTTGGACGGGAAAAGAACGGCCTAGTGGAATAAGATTACTGTTAGTTAAAGTGATAACTAGAGCTATTTATATTATCAATACCATCGGGATAATTTCTATAGTATTCTTACTAATATACTACTTTTGTAGTAAACATAAATCACCCTTATTATCTAATTATGTATTTATTCTCTTGTTTATTATTGTGATTAATTTCCTTCGCTTGCTTTTATATTCTTTAGTGGATGCAAGTTTACTGTTGGTGCATATGCGCTATTCTTTCCCGGGTATGCCTTTATTTTCCGCCTTTTCCCTACTAAACATTTTTGTTGTTGTTAATTTATTCTGGAAGAAGTTGAAGAAACCTAAATTAATTTTTGTAAAGTAGTTTAATTTGTCAAATAAATGGAGATGAACCATGAAAAGTAAGGTAATAAAAATAATTACAAATGCTTCTCTAATCTATTGGTTTTACGCAGTTTCTGTATTTCTATACTTTCAATTTCAAGATCGTTTCAACTTATATATATCTGATGATTCACCTAGTTACGTCAATTTTAGTTTTAATTCCTCGATCGATATAGTTTGGCTCTTCGGTTTGTGTTATGTAATGGACGGGGGTTATAAGGGATGTAACCCTTATATAGAAAGGCATTTGGCGATTTTTGTCAATTGTTTTTTATCTAGAGCGAACTAATCAATTAAATCTCTTGCCAGATAAGGATATAGTCGATTTATGCCCTCCTATCGAACCATAACAAGTAACGAAGAACCTTCTTAACCTACCAGACTCGACCTTCCTTTCTCTTTCTCATTCCTTTAGTACCTCTGCTCACTTTTGTTCTAGTATTCTTTTTTAATTATCACCATAGAGTAAGAAATAACTTTTACAGAAACATAGTAATCAAGGTTTTAATTGCCTGTTTTATTCCTTATCTCTTATTTAATATTCTCCGCACTTCTTTAGTGAATACATCAGGAGTTGTTTCCTTTGCTGGATATAGTCTTAGTGGCATTACCACCCAAATGTTGACAGCTGACATAATCCCAGAATTACCTGTGGAACAGCAACAATTAGCCCAAGCGATTGTGGATTGGCGTGAGCAACTAAAAAATATGAGTCCCGAGCAATTATCTCAAGCTATAGATGAACCGTTTAACAACCATGAAAATATGTCGCCATGTCTTATTCCTGCCTCAAAAGCTACCTACTCTCAATGGGGATACTGTTATAGCTTTAATTGTTGGAGAGCTGCCATTAAAGTGGCTAAAAATATGTATGGAGACAATCCCGTGATTGTTAATAACTCTCTAAAAGATTTATCTCTATCAATTATAAAAATTCACCCTCGCCTCTATTTTAAATGGATATATAACAGTCTAAAAGTGGCTTTAAACAGCTTGGCATATCAAGATGTATTTTTGAGTTATATCGCCAAAATTATTACCTTTGCTATAATCTTACTGTGTTTATTATTTTTACTTAAAATTATCGGCATTACTTACTTAGAGAAACCAGCTTTTCTGGAATCACCAATTTCTGTTTTAGCAATTATTAGCTCATCTCTGTTGATTATTTATGGTCTATTGTTGTGGCGGGGATTCAATTTTTCTGATTTCTTAATAATTATTTTGGGGTATAATTTTTTAGTAATAATCGCTGCTATAGTTATTTTTGTGTTGATTAAAATTATCAGTATTTTCAAATTTAGTTCAAGTGATCTTAAGTTTTTATTGCCTATACCTACCGAGCTATCTTCTATAACCATGACAGGAATACTTTTCTTTTTAGGAGGGACTTTTTTAACTATTTTGGTAGCACGACCTATACCAAGATATATCCAAGCTTATTCAGTTTTTTTGCCTAGTATTTTATCGCTTACTGCTCTAATTTTAGTGATCTTTGCTACTCAGAAAATCTTTAATATTTTCGCAAAGAATGCTTGACTTACAGCGTCTTTCAGATGGATGAGGTACAATAGCGACAGTGTGCGAACCAATTACGAAGGTCTTTTTCCGAGACTTGCTTAAAAGCCTCTTCTCAGGCTTCCTCTAGCTCTCGATAAGTTCTCGGTTTTAATTTTCTTAAGATAGACTTGATTTTTGACCAAAAATTTTCCATCGGGGCAAAGTCGGGAGAGTAAGGCAGTAAGCATAAATAAGTTTTACACTTAATCATGTTTCACCTTTTCTCAAAAGGGTAGAGGGAGTTTTATCTGTAAAGTTTATTTATTCTCAATGCCTAAGGAGGTAGGCGTTGCTGAATCAAGGTATGAATGCCAACTGTGCATCGTATCCAAAAGTTAGTTTGGGTCTAGGTTTTAAAAATACCACAAAAAAAGATTCATATCTCAAATCAGCAACGCCACTTTTTCTAATTAACTTGAATAAACCGCCTTTGAACCATACTTCCTTTTTGAGAATCTGAGGGATTTTTACGGAAATCCCATTCCCATAACTGGACTTCAAGCTGTTTGATTTTATCGTTGGTATTATGTTTATTGTTATAGATAATACCAGCAGTTGTCAACAATTCTTCACAAACTTGAATATCTTTTGGGTTCTCTGACAAGCACCGACGTAGAGTTCTACGGTAACGAGTATCATACAAGGCAGGAATAATTTTTTCGAGATAGGAGCGAGCAATTACACCAGAATCATAGTGAGCTAAGACTTTATGGTAACGAACAATACCTGAGGTATTGCCCTTAGAAAACATCTGCATGGCTGTAAAAGGATAGAATTCTAGTTGCGCCGCCCAAGAACTTATTAAACCCACAGTGACGATAGAAATTAACAGGGGATAACCAAAACCTTGCCAAAAAGCGTGCAGTTCTCGATTCGCTATCTTCTTAGTAGAAGATGGTGGGTTAGACAAGCTCAATTGATACAGTTTTTCGCCTAAAAATGATAACCCTGGCAAGAATATAAAGGGAGTCAATACCCAGCATAAAGGCAGAGCTAGAACAATAAATTTACATCCAGAAAATCCTCGATAACAGTGGTCTTGACTGATAATATTGATCCTATCTGTCAGAACAATTTCTTCCAAGTTTAGTCTATGCTGGTCATTATATTTATCTAAATCTAGCTGGCTAAAATCCTGAAACTGAAGTTGCTCAAAAATGTCCAGAAACTTGAGAACACGAACATTTCGACAACAGGTAGGAGCTAAACCATCATAGATTATGGTTATAGGTTTTTGATGGGATGCGTACCAATTAGCGATCGCTGGGCGGAGTTGATCGAAGTCCACGAAAATTAATTGCAAGAGAATCAGATCGAGAAATAAAATGTCTTGGAAAAACAAAATGCCGATGTGCATCATCGCCATGAGGGGAGGAATAATCCAGCGCGCTCTTCGTGAAAAAAGTACCGCTCCATAGGCTAATTCACTACCGACTCCAAATAAACCTAACAAGGCAAAAACAATATCAGGGGCATGATTCCAGTGTACTGCTAAAGAAAAGTCAAACTGCATTGGAGCCAAGGCGGTGCTATACAGTTGAAATCTCATATTATCTGCTCCCCACCACATCAAACCACCATTACGAAGCTTGCTAAGTCCAGCCATAACATACGGGATAGCAATAACAACCCAACAGGCATAACGAGACCAGCCATAGACAGGTGCGTTACGATGAAGAACTGGTACCGCTTGACCTCGATACTCTTTCCAGAGACGGTCAATTGATAAACCATCGCCGCAAGGAGTAAAAGAGAGAATAGCCAACAGATAAATAGGAATTAATCCCGTGTGAAAAAAGTGACTGTATTGACGTAGAATACCTCCGACAAGCAAACAACAGAAAAATGCCAACGGAATTATAATTTTTGTTCGCCAACCTATAATCGCTAAAAATAAAACTAATCCCGTTAACCAATCCAAAATTTGTAGGCTGTTATAACTTCTGACAAAATTATCAAAACCAGGTAATTGCTCAAATAAACCGATGACACCGAGGGGATAGCGCATACCCTCTGGAAGCCAAGCACTGCTCGGCATATCTTCAATGCCAATTATTAATATTAATGACACTCCACAGGTAATAATTCTAATTATGCCCAGTGACTCTGGTGTGGCTTCTCCCACAAAACGGCGAAAAAATTTAGGGCTGGTGACTAGCCAAGTAATTAATCCAGAGCCAAGAAAAATCAGTATACTAGACCGAATGGGAAAGTCGGGGGATGTTAATTCCAGTAATGTAGTCCACAAGCCCCCTATTACAATAGTAGCTACTATACACACCCAAAAGCGCATTTTATTATATCTCTCCATAGGATCACCATTTTAGTCTTCGTTACAATCAACCAACTCCAGTCAAAATATAACCTATATCGTCGATTTTTTCTCAAGCAATGGACATCTACATAATATAATCCAACTGGCTCTCCTCGACTTTGTGTGATAATCAGTGCTTATCATTCGTAGGAGTCTTTTTCGGCAAGGCTTTGCAGACTATATTCCCAGAAAATTATCCCTATTCTTCGGCTCTTCTCGACTTTGTGTGATAATTTTTGCTTATGGAATCGTGAAATGCTTATCGGGCAAGACTTTTAGGGCTATTTTGCGGATATTCTATCAGTATAGACCTCGTTTCCACACAGAAACCAGAAGAGCCATTCTTCTTGCTTACGGAAACGAGAAGAGCCAATCAACTTGCTGAAGTTGCGATAAAATACTAAAATCATTGCAAAGTTGGCGCTTTTGTGACCCTAGGATACTGGCTGGCCAAAATATGGGGATTAATCACGATCCTGTCTTGAAAGCTCCACACAATCTGAGTTCGGGATAGGGAAAGGGAGAGATGATATGCTGAAAAACAGAACACCATCCAGCTGTCTCGCCCTATGCTTAGGATAGACGCTTTATTCTGTCCTGTCGATGACTTCTGCCCTATATTTGAACCTAAATTAACCTCAGTTCTATTCAGTCTTATAACAGATCTTTGTTAGGTTGTTGCAACATATAAAGATACTTTTTAGACCAATTCTCCAAAGTCTGACTACAAAAGTCTCCTCTCCCAAGCATCCCCAACTGTCTAACTTAAAAGCGGCAGAATCTAGAATAGAAGGACTTTTAACTAAAATATTCGCTCAGGACTAAAAACACCCGTGTCTGCGGTTTAAATCTGGGTCTTAGCATTGATAATCTGAGAATATTCTGCCCAAACAAACACCTAACAGGATGTTTCACCCCCATCCTGCCTAGGGGATTTTCGATGACAATTCCTAAGAGCTACTATATCATGGTAGATCACCTGTGATTCCTCAGACCGGCCAAGATAAAGACGGCAACAGGCAAAAATTAGGAAAAATCAGCGACAATCGAAACGGCAAGATCAAAAAAAATTCTATTCTAGATTGACCCTTTCAGCAGACCAACTATCCCACCCTTCTAGACAACGACCCTAAGGATAACTTCTATGGCGCAACAAAATAACCTAAAAACCGACAATATACACCAAATCGATCCCTATTGGGGTCTCCCATGGCTCGTAGAGGAACGGGACGCTTGCGGAGTCGGTTTTATTGCCGATGTGCGCGGTTCTGGCAGCCATCAACTGATTGAACAGGCACTTTTAGCCTTAGGTTGTTTGGAACACCGGGGAGGCTGCAGCGCCGATCAGGATTCCGGTGACGGTTCTGGTATAATGACCGCTATCCCTAGAGCTATCCTCGCTCCTTGGTTCGCCGAAAATGGCTTAAATATGCCAGAATCTGAGCGTCTAGGGGTGGGTATGGTCTTTCTTCCCCAAGCAAACCGGGAACGCGCCGACGCTAAAGCACATATCGAGGAAATTGTCAATAAATATAATATTAAGATTTTAGGCTGGCGTACCGTTCCCGTCCGTCCTGAAACCCTCGGCCGACAAGCAAGGGAAAATCAACCCTTTGTCGAGCAAATTCTGGTTACTTCCCCCGATTTAGCCGGTTCTCAATTCGATCGCCTACTCTATATTGCCCGTTCTGAAGTCGGTAAGCAACTGGCCGATGATTTCTATTTCTGTTCCTTTTCCTGTCGCACCATTGTCTATAAAGGCATGGTACGGGGCGAAATCCTGCGAGAATTCTATCTAGACCTGCAAAATACCGCCTATAGCAGTCAATTCGCCATTTATCACCGACGTTTTAGCACCAATACCCAACCGAAATGGCCTCTCGCTCAACCGATGCGCTTATTGGGTCATAACGGCGAAATTAACACCCTTTTAGGCAATATTAACTGGATGTCGGCCCGGGAACCCGCTTTAGAAACGGAAGGTTGGACCCACGAAGAATTACAATCCCTGACTCCCATTGTTAACCCCGCTAACAGCGACTCCTATAACCTCGATAGCGCCCTAGAATTATTGGTGAGAACCGGTCGCAGTCCCCTAGAAGCAGCTATGATCCTAGTGCCGGAGGCCTACAATAATCAGCCGGATTTACAGGATTATCCCGAAATTATCGACTTTTACGAATACTATAGCGGTTTACAGGAACCCTGGGACGGTCCAGCTTTACTGGTATTCAGTGACGGGGGAATCGTCGGCGCTTGTTTAGATCGCAACGGTTTGCGACCGGCCCGTTATAGCATTACTAACACGGGTTATATCGTCGTTTCCTCGGAAGCGGGAACTATTCCCCTTGATGAAACCACCATTATCGAAAAAGGTCGTCTCGGCCCTGGTCAAATGATCGCAGTGGACCTAGAAAAAGGCGAAATTAAGCGTAATTGGCAGATTAAACAGGAAATTGCCCGATCTAATCCCTACGGTGAATGGGTGAAATCCCAACGCACCTTTATTGACAAAGAAACAGCGATCGACATTCCCGCTCCTAGTAATCTCCTTCCCCGGCAAACCGCTTTCGGTTATACTGCCGAAGATGTGGATATGATTATCGTCCCCATGGCAGAACAGGGAAAAGAACCGACTTTCTGTATGGGTGATGACACTCCCCTAGCGGTCCTCTCCAGTAAACCCCATCTTCTCTACGATTACTTTAAACAACGTTTTGCCCAAGTTACTAACCCTCCCATCGATCCTTTACGGGAAAGTTTAGTCATGTCCCTGACTATGTATCTGGGACGACGGGGCAATATCCTTAAATTAGGGGTTGATGACGCACATTTACTGAAATTAGACTCTCCCCTGCTCAATAATGCTGAATTAGCCAAAGTTAAAACCTCTAGCTACAAAACAGCCGAACTTTCTACCCTTTATGATCTGACCACCGGACCGGGGGGATTAGAAAATGCGATCGCTAATTTGTGCGCTGAGGCCGCCAAGAAAGTAGAATCGGGAGCGGAAATTTTAATTCTCAGTGACAGAACTGCTCCTATTGACGAAAAAACTAGCTATATTCCCCCCTTATTAGCTGTTGGTGCAGTCCATCATCACCTGATTCGCTCGCACTTGCGTTTAAAAGCTTCGATCGTTATCGACACGGCCCAATGTTGGAGTACCCATCACTTCGCTTGTCTAATTGGTTATGGCGCTTCCGCAGTCTGTCCCTATCTTGCGTTAGAAACGATCGCCCAGTGGTGGATCGAGCCAAAAACGCAGAAATTGATGGAAAACGGCAAATTAGAAGCTATTAGCCTCGAAAAAGCCCTAATTAATTACCGCAAATCCGTAGAAGCAGGATTACTGAAAATCCTCTCGAAAATGGGTATTTCTCTCCTATCTTCCTACCATGGGGCGCAAATTTTCGAGGCGATCGGATTATCGGCAGATTTAGTTAAACTAGCTTTTAACGGTACTACCAGTCGCGTCGGGGGTTTAAGCATTGCGGAGGTGGGACAAGAAGCGATCGCATTCCACAGTCAAGCTTTCCCCAATCTTACGGCCAAAAAACTAGAAAACTACGGTTTTGTCAACTACCGTCCGGGGGGAGAATACCACATGAATTCGCCAGAAATGGCGAAAGCACTCCATAAAGCAGTGGCTGCTCACTCCAACGGACAGGGATATGACCATTACGAAACCTATCGTCAAATCTTACAGCAAAGACCCGTTACTGCATTGCGCGATCTATTAGAATTTAACAGCGATCGCGCACCGATTCCCCTAGAGGAAGTAGAATCGATCGAAAGTATCCTGCAACGCTTCTGCACAGGGGGAATGTCCCTCGGTGCCTTGGGACGGGAAGCACACGAAACCCTAGCGATCGCAATGAATCGCATCGGAGGTAAGTCCAATTCCGGAGAAGGGGGAGAAGATCCGATCCGTTACACCAGCTTAAGCGATGTGGATGTAGAAGGACATTCCGTGACTATGCCCCATCTAAACGGCTTAAAAAACGGTGATACGGCTAATTCTGCCATTAAACAGATAGCTTCGGGACGTTTTGGAGTCACTCCCGAATACTTAATGAGTGGAAAACAGCTAGAGATTAAAATGGCCCAAGGAGCAAAACCGGGAGAAGGAGGTCAATTACCCGGGAAAAAAGTCAGTTCCTATATTGCCATGTTACGGCGATCGAAACCGGGAGTAACTTTGATTTCTCCCCCTCCTCACCACGATATCTACTCGATCGAAGATTTAGCGCAATTAATCTACGATTTACACCAAATTAACCCCCGGGCCAAAGTTTCCGTCAAATTAGTGGCTGAGATCGGTATCGGCACAATTGCGGCCGGAGTTGCCAAAGCTAACGCTGATATTATCCAGATTTCTGGTCACGATGGTGGTACAGGTGCATCACCCCTAAGTTCGATCAAACACGCGGGTAGTCCCTGGGAATTGGGAGTGACGGAAGTGCATCGGATGTTAATGGAAAATCAACTGCGTCATCGGGTGATTTTGCGTGCGGATGGGGGACTAAAAACCGGTTGGGATATCCTCATGGCTGCTCTCATGGGTGCGGAGGAATTCGGTTTTGGTTCCATTTCCATGATTGCCGAGGGGTGTATCATGGCCCGCGTCTGTCACACGAATAATTGCCCTGTGGGAGTCGCTACCCAGCAGGAACGTCTCCGCGCTCGTTTTTCGGGAATTCCCGCTCATGTGGTCAATTTCTTCACTTTGGTAGCTGAGGAAACGCGGCAATTATTAGCGAAATTAGGCTATCACAGTTTAAATGAGGTGATTGGCCGAGCAGATCTGTTAAAAGTGCGCTCCGATGCTCGTTTAACTAAGACAGAATCTCTCAATCTCGATTGTTTGTTAAATTTACCCGATGGCCGAGACCGCTCTTGGTTGCAGCACGAGGAAGTACATAGTAACGGTGCTGTCCTCGATGACGAGATTCTAGCAGATAGCGAGATTAAACGGGCGATCGAGCAACAGGGAACCGTCAGCAAAACCTACAGGATTGTCAATACCGATCGCTCCGTGGGGGCGAGAATTGCGGGGATAATTGCCCAAAAATACGGTAATGACGGCTTTGAAGGCAAAATTAAGCTCAATTTCCAGGGTGCAGCTGGTCAAAGTTTCGGAGCATTTAATTTACCCGGTGTCAATCTCCATTTAGAGGGAGAAGCTAACGATTATGTGGGTAAAGGCATCTACGGCGGCGAAATTGTCATCTTACCGCCCCAAAACGCCAACTATCAGCCCGAAGATAACGCTATCATCGGTAATACCTGTCTCTACGGGGCCACCGGTGGGGTATTATACGCGAATGGTCGCGCTGGTGAACGTTTTGCTGTCCGCAATTCCACCGCGAAAGCAGTTATCGAAGGGGCCGGGGATCACCTCTGTGAATATATGACCGGGGGGGTAATTGTTGTGCTTGGTTCCGTCGGTCGCAACGTCGGCGCCGGGATGACAGGGGGATTAGCTTATATCCTCGACCAATCCCTACCGGAGAAACTTAACCCCGAAATTGTCAAGATTCAACGGGTTGGCACGGCTGCTGGCGCTGAACAGTTAAAATCTTTAATTGAGGCCCATGTAGAACGCACTAATAGCCCCAAAGGTAAGTTAATTTTAGCTAATTGGGATAGCTATCTCGGTCAATTCTGGCAAGTGGTTCCCCCCTCGGAAGCGGATAGTCCCGAAGCGCAAATTAGCGCGGAGAAAACCTTAACTTCGGTGTAATTTCTTTGGGGTGCGTTACGCTTTGTTAACGCACCCATTGATTAATTTTTTGACTGCGGAGTTGATTAATGGCCATGCTGCCCATCTTTCGATAATATGATTACCCGGGATGCCAAATTGACCGAAACTTTATACTATGATGTCATGCAACAGCAACAGTCCGGCCCCTTAATTCGCACCCAAGATTTACCCAATCCCTTCGATACTTCCCTACAGGAAAATCCCAGTTATTTAAGTCCAGGCGGCTTTTAATCCGCCAATTTAACTCGGAATTGGCGAACAATGTAATGGGTCGAGAATCTTCTTTGAAGGTTCCCGAACTGCGGCAAGATGCCTTTTTAAGTTCGATCGAAGCTCCCTGAGAAGCTAAACTCTCACCCATTT
>NZ_JADBRW010000004.1:0-3001 GCF_020247025.1 Microcystis sp. M109S1 | reverse complement strand
TGAATACCAAAATAAAGCTTATTAAAAGAATAAGTTATGGATTTACCAATTTTGAACATCTTCGACTTAAGCTGTTTGCTTGCTTTAATTCATAACAAAAATTAACACACGAAAACCAGAAGAGCCTTATCAGTTATCAGTTATCAGTTATCAGTTATCAGTTATCAGTTATCAGTAACCAGTATTTTTGCTCGCTGCCTAAAAGGGGCAATCGTTGTCGTCTTCGTCTTCAAACTGCACATCCCACTTAGCAGAAAGTACCTGAGTAACCATGGCTTCGAGGGTATCGGCATTGAGACGGGCTTTCATATCGGGGTCTTGGAGTGGATTACTCAGGGGAATTAGCCGTAATTGCCGATTGTCTTGGATCAGATCAAAATAGGTTTCACCGTCGGGAGAGCGGGTTAAACGCAGACAATCGAAGCTATAGGTATTGAGATAAAGACTGTAGTTAGCAACTAGGGTGCTTTGCTGATAATCGGCGAAAACTTCCACTATCCATCCCTCCCCTTCACTCTGAATCACTCCTTCGAGACTATGGATGTAGCGAACTCGTCCGAGATCATCGAGGAGACGACGCATATCTTCTTTAGCGATGACCACGCCAGAATCAATAATACAGGGGGCGGGCAGGGGCTGTGAGGGTGGATGATAGTTCATAGGGATTGCCAGTAAAAAAATTTCCGTTAATAACCCCAGTGACTGGGGGGTTTCTACCGATTCCTGTTGCAATTTTTTTCGGGTTACGTCTCGATCTTAACCCAATCCGTTAGAACTTTTCATTGTTATTTAACTTAGTGTCAGCATTCGTCCCTCGCGCTTAGTGCGATGGGACGGGGCTTTTAAAGGGGCGAAGTAATTCGCCCCAGGGTTCCCCTCATGAATGCCGATATAGAACAGCAAAGCACAGCTAAAAACAAGTCTGACCTATAGTTGACAATGTAATTGCAGTATGCTGGAATAGTTTGCGATCGTTGCGGTCGATAACGCAAAATGTTTGTTTTACGGTACAAGCTTAGAGGAAAATCATCTCAATATCAAGCCATTGATGAGGCTATTCGGACAGTTCAGTTTGTTCGGAATAAATGTCTTAGATATTGGGCAGAAAATAAGAGTGTAGGACAAAAAGATATTTATCGATATACAACTCAATTAAGAGATGAATATTCTTTCGTCAAAGAGCTTAACTCTACGGCTTGTCAACAGGCTTGCGAACGGACTTGGACTGCTATTCTTCGGTTTTATAGTAACTGTAAGAAGAAAATTGCTGGCACGAAATGGTATCCTAAATACTCTAAACGTACTCATTCTGTTGAGTTTTAAAAGTCAGGTTGTAAACTTAATCGAAATTCCAACAGAATAACTTTCACTGATGGAAAAAACATTGGGGAGTTAAAACTAATTGGTAGTCGAGACTTGTTTTATTTTCAAGAATGGCAAATTCAACGGGTAAGAATAGTTAAACGTGCTGACGGATATTATTGCCAGTTAATGTTAAAACTCGATATTAGAGATATAACCCCACAATCAGAATCGACGGGTCATTGCCTAGGATTAGATCTGGGGTTAAAAGGTTCTTCCGTTTGTCTTGTGCAACGGACAGGATTATAAGAGATGAAACCCTTATAAAGAAAAACATTTGGCGATTTTTGTCAATTGTTTTCGATCTAAAGCGAACTAATCAATTAAATCTCTTGCCAGATAAGGATTTAGTCGATTTATGCCACCCTATCGAACCATAACAAGTAACGAAGAGCCGGAACTCTTTCCACGGAGATAATCCTTAAGAGTAAAGTTAAAGTCCCTTTCCGCAACACAATCAAGATGTCTTGTCTAACAACGCTTTACCAATAAAGCTTAGAGGGAATCCGAACTAGGGAAGCATTCGGAAGTCTGTGCCAGATGGTGTCTCGATGCGGTAGTCTCTACTTGCGTCGCCTAAATTGGTCTAGGCAAGCCCCGTCGCTTTTAGGGCGGGGTTAGTGACAACTATTTACTGGGAGGGTTAGAAGCGGAAGGACTGCGATCGATCACCTGATCGATTAAACCATAGTCTAGGGCTTCTTCGGCGGACATAAAGAAATCCCTTTCCGTATCCTCGGCGATGAGGTCGAGAGGTTTACCCGTATGACTAGCTAGGTGTTCATTGAGTAATTGTTTGAGATAGAGAATTTCTTTGGCCTGAATTTCGATATCGGTGGCCTGACCTTGGGCGCCGCCGAGGGGTTGGTGAATCATGATCCGCGAGTTGGGTAGGCTCATTCTTTTGCCCGGTTTGCCGGCACTGAGGAGAAAAGCCCCCATACTGGCAGCTAAACCAATACAAATGGTGCTGACATCGGGACGGATTTGATTCATGGTGTCAAAAATCCCTAATCCGGCCGAAACGGAACCACCGGGGGAGTTGATATACAAGTAAATATCTTTTTCGGGGTCTTCTGCTTCTAGAAAGAGCAATTGGGCGACGATTAGGTTAGCCAGGTCGCTGGTTACTTCTTGTCCCAAAAAGACGATTCTTTCCCGGAGTAGTCGGGAGTAGATATCGAAGGCGCGTTCGCCCCGGCCTGTGGTTTCAATAACGGTAGGAATCATTGCGCTTTCTTGTCTTGCTGCTGCGGTTAGTTTTTTGATTGTAACCTAGGGAATGGGGGATAGGGATTAGGGAAAGTGGGGAAGTATTTTCAGTGAACAGTGAACAGTAATCAGTAATCAGTGAACTGAAAACTCAGATCTGATAACAAGGGCCGAATCTAAGACCTAATTGGTTAAGCTAAAAGCTTTGATGTGCTTAGTTTCTAACCTTCTTTTTAGGTAGGAGAATGTCAGATTCTGTCTTTTGCCCCCCAACCCCCCCCGACGTCGGGTAGGGTTGATTCATTTAAATTAAGTACAGCGGATTTTGAGTCAATAAATTTGACCGAAGATTCTCAAGTTTATCTTTCTCTAACCAAAAGAGTTAGTCACAATAACTAATCTTTAATCCTCTGCCAATATTTATTAT